>DASQHV010000591.1:0-1544 GCA_035631915.1 Candidatus Acidiferrales bacterium
CCGGACGTTTCGCGTGCGCACCAAGCGCGAGGACAAGCGCTTCGAGATGAACTCGATGGAGATTGACCGCGCAGTCGGCGGCGACGTTCAGGACGCGCTCGGCTTCGAAGTCGATCTCGGGCATCCCGAGCTCACCATCTCGATCGAAATTTTGAACGACGCCGCCTACGTGTCGGCCGGCAAAATACCGGGGCCCGGCGGCTTGCCGGTCGGCGTGTCGGGCCGCGCGATGGCGCTGCTGTCGGGCGGAATCGATTCGCCGGTGGCGGCGTATCGGATGATGAAGCGCGGGCTGGCGCTGGACTTCGTGCACTTTCACGCGCATCCGATCGTGTCGTCGGCGAGCAAGGAAAAGGCCGCGGAGCTGGCGGCGCATCTGACTCGATGGCAGGCGCGGTCGACGCTGATGCTCGTGCCGTTCGGAAATTTGCAGCGCGAAATTGTCGCGCACACGCTGCGACCGCTCCGCGTGGTGCTCTATCGGCGCTTCATGCTGCGCATCGCGAGCGCGCTGGCAGAGCGCTCCAATGCCTCGGCGCTCGTCACGGGCGAGAGCCTGGGCCAGGTCGCGTCGCAAACGCTGGAGAACATGGCGGTGATCGAGCGCGCGGCTCGCTTCCCGATGCTGCGCCCGCTGCTCGGGATGGACAAGATCGAAATCATCGACCAGGCGCGCCGGCTCGGGACCTTCGAGACTTCAATTTTGCCGGACCAGGATTGCTGCACGCTGTTCGTGCCGGCACATCCGGAGACTCGCGCGCGGCTTGACCAGGTGGAGGACGCCGAGTCGCGCTTCGACATCGAACGGATGGTCGCCGACGCCGTCGCCAATACGGAGGTCGTGCGATTCCACTTTCCGCCGCGTCGGCCCGCCGCCGTCAGGGCCACATCGACAGAAACGCAGCGTTGATCGCGAGCGTGATGAGCGTGACGGGCACGCCGACGCGAAGGTATTCGACGAACGTCAGGTTGATTTTTCTGAGCCGCGCCTGCTCGATGACGATCAGGTTGGCAATCGATCCGACGACCGTCAGATTCCCCGCGTAGGTGCTGGCGCTCGCGATCAGCAACGCCACGTTGCGGCCTCCGCCGAGCATCGGATAGAGCGGACGGAACAGCAGCACCGCCGGCACGTTGCTCACGACGTTCGACAGAATCGCCACCACTGCGGTCAGCGTCACCGGATGAGTCAGGCGCTCGACCGGGATAACCTTCAACACTCCCGACGCGACGCCGGTGGTCTCGAGCCCGGCCACCACGATGAACAGCCCGGCGAACATCGCGAGCATCGTCCAGTCGATCAACCGATACACCCGCTGCGGCTTGATTCGCCGCGTGAACAGCAACACGACGCCTGCGCCCATCGCCACCAGGTGCGTCGGATAGCCGGCGGCAAACAGTATCAGCGCCGCCAGAGTGACCAGCGACGATTTGATCATCAGCGGGCGGATGACGCGAATTGGGCGCCGTCCCGCGTCCCGGCTGGCGAGCGAGCGGCGGAGCGACGTGCGGTAGAGCGCGGCGATTACGATGTAGTCCGCGAC
>DASQHV010000592.1:0-4989 GCA_035631915.1 Candidatus Acidiferrales bacterium
GCGGATGGGGCCACATGATTCGCAAGCCGCCGCGCGTCGGCGAGTCGCTGCCGTGGCATCAGGACGAAGCCTACTGGGATCCGGCGTTCGACTACGTCGCGCTCGGATGCTGGATGCCGCTGGATCCCGCCACGCTCGAGAGTGGATGCATGAGCTTCATCCCAGGGTCGCATCGCGGTGACGTAGCGGTGCATCGCCACGTCGGCGACGATCCGAATGTGCACGGCCTCTATGCGCAAGGCATCGACGCCTCGACGGCCGTCGCAGTGCCGATTGCACCAGGCGGCGCGATCTTCCATCACTGCCGCATCCTTCATTCGTCCAGGCCCAATCGCAGCAACCACGTGCGCCGCGCCTACGCCAACGAATGGCAGCGCCCGCCCGTGCCGCGCACAACGCCCGCCCATCGCCCGTGGATCGAGGAAGGTAAGCGCGCGTGGGATAGCCGCGCCGGCAAACCGCCGGGACCGCAGGGTTAGACGACAGCCGACGCGCTGACCGCTGCGCCCGCCGACATGTGCGATTCGCCCAGATGCGCGCGAATCTGTTCGGCCGTGATGGCTCCTGAAGCGAGCTGACGCGCGGCGCCGAGCCGCAGCAGATGAAAGACGAACACCGCGAGCGCGAATCCCGACGTGACCACGCACAGTGACGCGATCGCGCCCGGATCGGACGCCAGCGCGCGCATCCTTTGTATTGCAAAGGCCGCCGCGAACAGCGCGATGCCGATCGACGCCGACGCAGCCAGCCGCACGTCACGCAGCGGCGCGCTCGCGCCGCGCTTCAAGTAACGCCTCAGTTCACCGGGCGAGAAGTAGTCGAGAAACCAGCCGGTCGCCTCGTCGACTCCGCGCCCGCTGGGTGGCTGCACGGTTTCGCCGGTCAGCGGATCGATCGCGCTGAGTCCCTGATCGTGGCGCTCGATTCCGTCGCGAATGGCGCGATGAACTTTCTCTGTGATTGGGTAGCGCCACGCGATCAGGAACGAGAGCACCGAACAGAACGCCGGCGCCAGCGCGAAGATGCCGCGGATGGCGAGCAGCACGGCTGCGCTCTGCTGACGATTGGGCGCGTAGCCGATGCTGGCAAGGATCGCGAACGGCAGCGCCGCGCTCGGAATCACGACGAACTTCGGCAGAATGCTCCAGAACGCCGTGTATTGCGCCTCGCGCCGCTTCCCGGTGTGGAACTCGTCGTAGTCGATCACGTCGGCCTGCATCGCGGGTCCCAGAAACAGGCCGGCCCCGAAGCTCGCGCCTGCCCAGCAAATCAGGATCAACAAACCCACCACGTTGCCCTTCCCCAGGAAAAACATCGCGGCGCCGCCGGTGGTACCCATGATAAAGCTCGCGAGCCAGGTCGGCAGCTTGCCAAAGCGTCGCGCGGCCATGACCCAAAGCGGCAGACACAAAAACCCGACGGCGAAGTATCCCAGCAACTCGATCGACAACCAGAGGCTGGGGTTCGCCGGTTGAATTACATACTGGTTGAAGTACGGCAGCAGCGTCGCGGGGATTGCGCCGCTAAGGCTGCCGACCACGTAGCTTGCCAGCAGGATTCTGAAGGGGCGGTTGCGCAACGCGCGGCGCACTCCCGGCACCAGCGGATTCGACTCGCGCGTCGCGAACGACGGACGCTCGCGCACGCGCCACGCCAGCGCCCAGTACAGCACCACCAGCATTACGGCGAACGCCACGCCGATTACCGAGAATGCGCGACGCTCGTCCCATCCGAACGCGTGCATGATAAAGCCGGGCGCCGCCGCAGCGATGATCGTGCCGAGTATCGTGAACGCTTCGCGCACGCCGAACAGGCTCGAGCGCTCGTGGTAGTCGAGCGTGAGCTCGGGACCCAGCGCGTAGTGAGGCAGCGCGTAGACCGTGTGAAAAAGAAAATAGAGGATGAAGAACGTCGCGAACCAGAGCGCCGACGACATCTCCACGAGAGCGCGCGGCGGACTCATCAGCAGGTAGAACGCAAGCCCGCAGAACGGCGGCCCGACGAAGAGATACGGGCGCCGGCGTCCCCATCGAGTGCGCGTGTGATCTGACAGAAACCCGATCGCCGGGTCGCTCAACGCGTCGAATGAGCGGGCGAGCGCAATCGCAATCGCAAGATAGCCGAGCGGCACGCCGACCACGTCGGAGTAGAACTTGGGCATGTTGATCGCGATCGGAATCGCCAGCGCGGCCCCGGCGATATTCGGCGCGCCGTAGAGCAGCTTGAGGCTCCACCCGAGGCGTTCAGTCTGCGCCGGCAGTATCGGCGCCGGAGCAATGTTTGGGGCAGTGCTCACGCGATAGGTCTTCTGTCGGAATTCGTCACAACCAATCCGGGAGGGTCAGAGCATGAAGTGTACCGTTGAGTATGACTGTGCGCGAGCGCCGGGATCAATCGATTTTACGGTCGGAGGTTGCGGACGCCCCGCCGGGGCAGTCAGGATTCTGCGCTCGGGCAGTCGGCCCAATGCACCCTCCGCCGCCGGATTCCTGCGCAATGGCGCGCCGGCACTCTACCCTCGGGGCCTTAACGTTTGAAGGAGCAAATGTTGTAGTCTCGCCGTTAGCACTTCCCTGGCTGGCGGCCGCTCGAACACGCGGGCGCGAGCACCTCCGTTCAAGTGCGCCAACGCTCTCAGGAGGGACGCCGGTGAATGACAAAGAGAAACTGAAACACGCCTTCGAGAGCACTCCGTCGATTTTCAAGCTGCTCACGACGATCAGGAGCCGCCGCGTCGGACGCGGCTACCGGATCGACTCGGGCACCAGCATCGAGCACCCGGCGACGGGCCGCACGATCGCTCAGGCGGCGGGCCCGATGAAGTTCGTTTCGAAGAAAGATCCCAAGCCGCTCACCCGCGTCGAAGAGGCGCTCATCGCATGGTCCGCATGCGGCCCGAACGGACTGATTGCATGGGACATCTCGATGGATGGCGGCTTTCACGAGCTGACCTGGATTCCGGGCCGCACCTGTCCGTCGCCCGGTAATTCGCTGGCGACCGATCTGCTCGTGATCAACGATTCGGGCGCCTACATCTACAAGCCGACTCGCTCGCGCTCCGCACCGATCGAGATTCAGTCGGAGAACGACTACGACAAAGTCCTGAAGTGGTACGACGAAGGTCTGGTCCAGATCCTCGATCAGCGGCCTGATATCGATTTCGGACTTCGCTCACCCGGCGCACCGAACGCAACGTTGATGGGTCCCTACCAGTTCAACATGAACATGCCCGGCTCGACGTGGTTCATCCCGATCAGCGACTCGGCGTGGCTGAACTCCGTGCTCATCAACATGTTCGACTTCTGGCACACCTACCTGATCGACGAGTGGAACGGCGGCCGTCCCGCGGGAACTGCAAAGTGGATCAAGGAAGGGATGCTCGAGTTGCCGACCACGATTGCGGCATCGGAGCAGGGCCTTCTGCAGAGCGAATCCTACCCGGTCGGGTGCATGGTGCAGAACATGCGCCTGGTGTGCGAGGCGATGGGTCTCGGCGCGTGGGTATACTGCGGGTTCAATCCGGACATCCTGATGGGCGCGATGCCGGACATCGCGCGCGGGCTGGGCTTCCATGTCGAAGCGCCGAATCCGAAAGCGCCGGTCTCCACCGGTCAGGTCAAGATTTTCGGAATCGAGGGAATCAAGGAGGCGACCTACGTCCCTTCGCCGCGCTTCAAGAGCGCAGAGCAGCTGGTCAACTTCTGGTACGACGAAAAGTACGGACCGGGCGGGCCGCTCGCGCGGCGCGACGACAATTACCTGCGCAAGGTCGGCTCGCCGTGGAACAAGGACACCACCGAGCAAATCATCAACCACCCGCGAAATCAGCCGGCGGAGTGGGTGCGCGAGGCGATCATCGCGTACATCGACTACTGCGTGAAGACCTTCGGCCAGTGGCCCGTCACCTACAACCCGATGCAGGCGCACTTCGGATGCGTGGTGCACAACGTGGACGTGGAATTTTACGACACCTACTACAAGGTCGGCTACGTCACCGACCGGATCCGCAACCGCGACAAGATCTGGGGCTGAGAGGGCGCGCTCCGACGATATTACTTCGGCGCCGCGCCCTTGCCGCTTAATTTCACCGTCTGCATCTGGCTAGGCTCCAGGTTGTCGATGATGGTCATCGTGCCGGTGTATTTGATCGGGTCGGTCGGAGTGAATTTCACCGAGATCTGACAGCTCGCCTGCGGCTGAAGGTTGTCGTCCGTGCATTGAGTCTGCACCTGGAACACCGACGGCGTCGCGGTCTGCATCTCGATCAGGATAGGCAGCGGATGCTTCTTCTTGGTGACTTTCCCCGCGTTGGCGACCTTGACCATCTTGATCGGCGATGAGTTCGTCGCCACGGTGCCGAAGTTCAGACTCTTGGGAGAAATCTTGAGCTTTCCGATAACCGGCGTCGGAGTCGCAGTCGGGGTCCGAGTCGCGGTGGCGGTTGGAGTCGCCGTGGCGGTTGAAGTCGCGGTCGGCGTCGCGCTCCGAGTGGCCGTTGCGGTTGCGCTCGCGGTCGCGGTCGCCGTCCTGGTTGGTGTGGCGGTCGCGGTGGCAGTTGCGGTCGGAGTCGGGGTCCTCGTTGGAGTCGAAGTCGGCGTCGCGGTCGCTACTGGGGGCGCAAGCGGCTGGTCGTATTCGAGCACGCGGCTATTCGCTTTGTCGGCCACGTAGAGGTTGCCGCTCCCGTCCACCGTAACTCCGAAGGGTGAGGACAGGCTGCTCGCGCTCAGCCCGCCGTGATTGGCGTTGCCCGAGGTGAAGCTGCCGCCCTGTCCCAACACCTTGTCGGCGGTGGTGTCGCTTGAGAGCGGGGTTTTGAATTCAAGCACGCGGTTGTTGCCGCCGTCTGCGACGTACAGGTTGCCGCGGGCGTCCACTGCAACCCCGGTGGGTTGAGAGAGGCTGTCAGCGCTCAGCCCGCCGTTGTTGGTATTGCTCGAAATGAAGCTGCCGGCTTGCCCGAATACGGTATCGGCAGTGGTGTTCGTC
>DASQHV010000593.1:0-1676 GCA_035631915.1 Candidatus Acidiferrales bacterium
CGGCGCGACCCGGCGATGCGCGAATGGTTCCTCAACAACGACGAACAGATGTTTCAGCTGTGGGAGCGGCCAGGGCGGCTCGTGATTGTCCTGGACGCGGCCGACCTCGCGCGGATGAGGGAACGTCTGGGCGAATTCGACGTGATCGCCGCCGAAGGAAGAAAGCGCGCCATCATTCGCCGTGAGACAATCTCCCGACGTGAACCAACCAGCCTCAACTGAACACTTGGCATCGGATCGCGCGACGCCGGCTCATCGGTTTCGCGGCTTCGCGATTCGCCTCAGCCTCGGCGTTGCGGTCATCGCGATACTGCTCTGGCATTTCGACGCGCGGCCGGTGTTCGCCGTTCTGCGCCGCGAGCAGCTCGGATACTTCGCGGCGACGGTCGCGCTCTACGTCGCGGGACAGGTGATGTCCGCGTATCGATGGCAAATGGTTGCGGCGATTCTGAAGTTGCACGGCAGCTTCGTGGAGTTTGTCACCTACTACTTCGTCGGGATGTTCACCAACCTGTTCGTTCCAGGCCTCGTCGGCGGCGATGCGGCGCGCGCCATCTACCTTGGGCGGGCGCACGGCAAGATGGGCGAGGCGGTGGCGTCCGCAATCGCCGACCGCGGCCTCGGGCTGCTGGCCTTGTTTTGGTTGGCGGCGCTCTCCGCGCTTTTTCTGAACGACGCACCGTTGCCGCAATCGGTGATCGTGCCGACGGTCGCAGTAGGCGGCGCTGCGCTCGCGGGACTCCTCGCTGCGCCGTTTCTCGCGCGCCTGATTCATCTGATGCCGCGCCCGATTCGACGCGCCGGCGGTATCGTCGCGCCGTATCTGCATCATCCGGCTAGCTTGCTGCCCGCGATCGCACTCTCCTTCGTGCTGCAAGTCTCGCTCGCCGTCTGCCAATACCTGCTGGCCAGGGGCCTCGGCCTCGGCGCTCCGCTCTCGCTTTTTTTACTGTGCGTGCCGATCGCCAACGTGTTCGCGAGCGTGCCGCTGACTCTCAACGGACTCGGCATCCGCGAGTCTGCCTACCTGGTGCTGTTCGGGATGGCTGGGATGGCGAAAGATGACGCTATCGCGCTCGGATTGCTGTGGTTTGCATCGACGATGCTCGGCGGGCTGACCGGCGCGATAGCGTTCGCGTTCGCGCCCGCTCGAGCGGTCGTCAGTACTTCGCAGGCCACTGACTAGCGCCGGTCGTTGTCGTGATCGCGGTCGCGGTCGCGATGCTCGGCGCGTTCCTGCTTGTTCGACTCGACACGTTCATGACTTCTGTCGACCCACCTGTCGTCGCGATCACGAACCACCGGACGAGCGTCGTAGTCGCGGTACACAACCGGTGGCGACGCATACGCGTAGCCCGGTGCGTATCCGTAGCTGGAACCGTAGTATGGCGGCGGCCCGTAGGTGTGCTCCTCGAAACAGGCCTGCAGAGCGAGCGCACTCACGATCAGCGCGACGCCTTTAATGATTGCCATTTTCCTGGTTTTCATTTTCGTCGTCCTCACCCTTCAAAAGAGCATCACCCGTGCCACGATCGGCCCCTCGAAAAAGCTCGAACGGACGCGAACTTTTTCCAGGCTCTTCAGATGTGAAGTCGGAACATCGTGGACGGTAACCAAAATGGGGTGAAGGTCGTGCCCCCTAAATGATTTGTAATGTTTGACCACTGAATCCGACG
>DASQHV010000594.1:0-9504 GCA_035631915.1 Candidatus Acidiferrales bacterium
TGGATGCCTACCAGCGGATGCGAGATGGAATCGCGGCGAGGCTCCGGGGCGATCTGGCACAAGCAGAAACCAGTTTGCGCGATCTGGGAGACGGACTTGGAGCGGCGCCTTATTTTCACCTGGCGCATCTCATGGCTGAAGCCAAGCGGCCCGAAGACGCACGTCGCTGCTATGAGCAGGCTCTGGCGTTGGATCCGTCATATCGCACTGCCTACGCAAATCCGGGTATGCGGTTGTACCGTTCGCGGTTGGATGATGCCGCGGATGACGCGTTTCGACGCGCCATGCTACTGGATCCCACCGACGCCTATCCTCATTTGGGATTGGGCTGGATAGCGGCTCGTCGCGAGCGTTGGAGGGAAGCGGAGACGGAGTTTCGGTCCTCCTTGGAGCTGCGGCCTGATCTTATCGACGCCCACCGTGGTCTGGCCAAAGCATTGGAAAAGCAAGGCCGCTCGCGGGAGGCGATTGATCCCTACAAACAAGTTCTCAAGCTCGCGCTGCACGGTCATCAACCGCTGGATGAATCGATCGCCACCGATCCGAGCGCGACGTTCCGGCTGGACTACGACCACGGGAAGGTCCACGCGTCGTTGGCGCGAATACATCAACGGCTTGGCGAGAGGAAACAAGCGGTCGCGGGTTATCGGTTCGCAATCGCGTTTGGGTACGACCGGCCCTCGATCCGCTTACGTCTCGCACGCCTCTACCTGCGCGAACGGCAGTGGCGCGAAGCGGTGCAGCACTCCCTCGCAGGACTCAGACTGACTCCGCGTGCTGTTCGGCGCCTTGTTCGGAAGTTTCGATCCAAGTCAGCAGGTTCTCGCGGTCTCCGCGGGAATGACAGCTCGGATCGGATGGCTAGCTCGTAAAACCCTGAACTGAAAAATGTTCGCGTCGATACCCGCGCCCAATCAGCGTTAGCTGGGGATTCCCACGTCGGCCAGGACGCAGGCGCGCACCGCGGGCAGCGCTGCGTGATCGTTGGGGATGCGCAGTCGCTTGATCGGCACCCGTGCCACCACTGCCTGCATGAACCGGAAGTGCCGCTCGAGCATCGTACGGTCGTCCACGTCGAGCGGGAAGGTGGACGAGACCAGCTCGATGAACGCGTCGGTGGGCGCCAACTCCTCGACGACTGGCGCCTCGAGCGCGGGCTCGCCTTCCGCCGGACGAATCAGTCGATAGATTCGCGTCAACGGCTGGGGCTCGGTGGGAAACTTCGCGAGATGCAATGTCGAGAGCATCCGGCGTTTGCGAGTGTAGTCCGCGACCGGATGTGACCCCTTGCCGTCGATATCCAGCGCGCGCGCGGCTTCGGTCCACAGACGCATCCCGGGGTAGGCGGGGATTGCGCGGATTTCGCCACCGTCGCCGGCTTCGATCAATGCGAGGCAGTCGTCACCCATCGCGGCGTAACCCGCGAGCGAGAAACTTGCCGCCAGCGTTGATTTTCCCGCGCCCGCGGGACCAGTGAACGCGCAAGCACCGCGCTCGGTCACGATTGCGGTCGCGTGAATCGCCTCGCATCCGCGCAAGTTCAGGAGCATTGGAAATACCTGGTCGAGCACCAGGTGGCGCACGGTCGTGGCCGACACGCCTTCTTCAACCGTGCAGCAGCGGATTGTGCTTCCGGCGCGATCAACGATGAAATCGGCGAAGTCGACGTAGCGCAGCAAAAATCCTTCCTCGACGCGCGCGCAGTTCAACCACGGCGTGCCGTCGGGAAGCGTACTCTTCTGAAAAAACTTGGACGCGCGAACCGGAGTCTTGCGGCGGCGCCGCAGATGCAGCTCGACGTCGACGGGAGCTTTGATCGAAGGAGCGGGTAAGTCGTCGAGTTCCGGGAACGCGCTATCTGAGGCTATCGACAGTCCATAAACGGAATAGCGGTACACGGATTCTGAAAAATAAAAGGTCCGGCCGAGCGATTGCCCGACCGGACCGAGCTAGTCAGTTCGATTTAATCAACCGTTCCCGCGCTTGGTCTGGTTGCCCTGCCCGGGATCATTGTTGCTCCCGTTGACACCCTGAGTAAGCGTCGCCACGTTGCCATACACAACCAGCTTGGGAGTTGTCCACTTCGAGCGAGGCTGCTCGCGCGTCGACTGGCGGTTAATCTTCTCAATCTTTCCTGTAGCAGCCATGGGTGAACCTCCGGAGACTCAATTCAAGTTTAGCGAAATTAGCGCGCGTCCAAATTTAAGGCAAGTGCAAGTATGCGTCCCTAGAATCAGCGGAACGCCTTAAATCCTCACATGCCGACAATCAGTACCAAGCTCTCTTACTTATGTCAAGCGGGTCGTTTTACCTCTCAAGCAAATATAGCACGCCTTGGCGAATGCTCTGGAAGCAAAACTAGTCTATTTGTTATTTCGCCGATGGCCTCCCCTCGGCCGATCGCTCCAAGAGACCGCCACCGTTGCGGAATATCACGTTGTACCAGACTTCGATCGCGAATGCATTTATCAGCGGCCACAAATTTGAGCCGGCGTAGTCGGTCAGGCGCTCACGGGCAACGCGACCGGCGATTGCTTCGTCGACCCAGCCAGGTTCCGCGATCGCCAGATGGTCGAAAAAATGGGCCCCGCCAACTCGATCGAAAAGCCGTACCGTCATCGCGGAGAACTCCGCCTTGGTCAGCCGGGTCCGGATATCCTCCGGCAACAGTCCTTTCATCGCGTTGCGCATGACGTATTTGATCCGATTGTTTTGCGAGCGCTGTTCCTCGGGGATCGCGAGACAGAACTCCACCAGCCTGACGTCGTAAAACGGATGCCGCTGCTCGATTCCGATCGGCGCGTTGTCGCGATCTTTCAACTCCATCACGCTGACCATCCAGCCGTCGTTGAACTCTTCGTAGATGCTTCGCTGCGAGTACGAACATCCGGGAGGCGACGCGGGCGTCGCGCGCAGCCTGCCTAGCAGGTCGATTCGGCGCGCGAAGTCGGCCGGAATAAACGGCGGGAAGCGCTCGCGCGGCACCATGTCGCTGAGTGCGATACGCAGCCCGTTGGGCAGCATCGGACGCAGCCCCCACCACACGAGATTCTTGAGTCGGCTGTGCCCGCGAGTGCCGGGCATTCCGAATCGCCAATCGGACTTAAGCAGCCGCGCAAGCTCTGCGAAACGAAATTCCGAGAGCAGCTCCGCGTAGTAGTAGTCACTCCCGGTCAGCCACTGGTCGCCGCCCATCCCGGTCACGATTACCTTGAAGCCCTTTTCGACCACGCGCTCGCGCAGGCTGTAGTAGACGGCGCCGCTCGGCGACTCGGCCCATTCGCGAAAGCGCGCGACGTTTTCCATGCACGACTTCATGTCCATCTCGTGCGGCGGGACGAAGTTCGACTTGAGTCCCCATTTTTCGACGACCGACGCGACGTACGGTCGCTCATCGGCGGTCGGCTCGTCGTAGACCAGCGAGAAGGTCTCGAATTCGGGCACCTCGATCTCGCCGCTTTGGCGCATCGACTGCGCCACCGAAACTATCGACGACGAGTCGAGTCCACCGCTCAGCTCCGCCGCGATTCCGGTGCGGCTGCGCATGCGGCAGCGCACCGCCTCCTTGAACACCTCCAAGAAGTGCGCGGCGTATTGGTCGTCGGTGCGGTACCGGATCGCGCGTGAAGGGTTGAGCTCGTAGTAGCGCGAGATTCGGGGACCGCTTTCGGTGACGACCATCTGATGCGACGGCGGCAAGCGCATGACGCCGCGAAACAGCGTCTCGTCGCGGGTGAGGAGCTTGCCGCACAGGTACTCGCCGATAATCCCCTCATTCGGCTCCTGCTTGACGCCGGGGTCGCGCAGGATTTGCTGAAGCTCGGAACCGGCCATGAACGTCTTGCCGTTGCAGTGATAGTAGAAGGGGATCATCCCCGAGTGGTCGCGCGCGCAATACATGCGCCGGCGGCCGGGATCCCACACCACGAAGGCGAAGTCGCCGATTATCTTCGCGGCGCATCCATCGCCAAAGCAGAGATACGCTCGCAGCACCAGCTCGGCGTCGGTGTCGGTGCGCAGCGTCTCGCCGGCAGCTTCGATCAGCTTGCGAAGTTCGCTGCGGTTGTCGACGCGGCCGTTGAAGGTGAGGCAGATTCCGCTCGCGTCGTCGCGCAGCGGCTGCGTTTCGGCAACCGACTCGGGCGTAACCCGGAGCATCGCATGGCCGAGCGCGGCCGGGCCGTCGAAGAAACGGCCGAGACCGTCGCGCCCGCGATGCGCCATCGCGTCGACCAGGCGTTCGAGTTGAGGATGCTCGACCGGGCGGCCGTCAAGATTGAAAACGGCCGCGATGCCGCTCATGCGGGCTTTCCGTCACGACTGGGGACGGAAGGCGCGCCGGGTTCTGCATAGATCGTCGTGACTTCGGCGACGAATTCCGCGGCGCGCTCGTGAGAGTCGAAGATATCGCGATGCCGCCGGAAGAGTTCGTCTTCGATTTCCGCGACCGTGCGGCGCCCGTCGCAGAGTTCGACCACCGAGCGGCGCGCCAGTCCCCACCGCGTCAGGCGCGGCACGAAGTTGCGCCGCGTGCGCAGCAGCGCGTCGGGCGTCATCAGCATCCCGCGCATCGTCGAGTGCAGAAATCGTGCGCGCTCGGCGCCGGCTTTGTCCGAGACCGCGACCCGCCAGGTGACCAGCGTCTGTTCCGGCGTGATGTTCATCGCGACCCGGACGCGGTCGCCGGCGCGGACGCGAAGCTCCTTGTCGATCGGAAAAAAAACGTTGCGACGGTTGATCGCGCGCGGCGCCGCGGGATTGTTGGTCATCACAACGTGCGGCGACAGTTGCGCGGAAAACCAGCCGCTGATTCCGTGCATCGCGCCGGACTTATTGATCGCGAAGGTCGTCTCGGCGTCGAACGTCAGCGGGCTCGCGATCGCGTCGAGGGAAGCCAGCCGCGCCGGCGCGCTGAGCAGCTTCTGCAGGCGATGCTCGGTGGGATAGCCGGTGTTGGCCGCGATTTTGCGCGCCGGCGAGAAATCGAATCCACCCGGCCGCGAATTCCAGAACTCCACGTTGCGCCAGCCTTGCGGAAAATTCGCCGCCCCGACCATCAGGTCAACGCGCGACGGGATCGTTCGTCCGCCCGGCTTCAGGAAACGCCGCGCGCCGTCGCGGAAGTACTCGAGCACTCCGGCCTCGATCCCAAAATGACCGATCTGGTCGGCGACGATCACGTCGACCTTCTCCGGCAGCTCGATGCGCGTCGAGATGCCCTCGATGCCGACGACGCGATCGCCGAAGCCGTTTGCGCGCGCGACCTCGCGCGCAACCTGGATCATGCCGCCCGCGTCGACGGCGTACACCCGCGCCGCGCCGGCCTCGCACGCGAGCAGGCCCAGGATGCCCGTGCCGGCGCCCAGGTCGAGCACCTTGTCACCAGGCCGCACGACCTCGCGAATTGCCTTGCGAAAGAGCGCGGTGCGGAGTTTGTCGGTCAGGTATTGCCGATGCTCGTCGAGAACTAGCGACATTTAGATGATGTTCCCCGGTCGAATGTCGATCAGCGTTTGGTTTTTTTGGATCGCCGCTTCTGCGCCGCGCGTTTCTTTGGCGCGGCCGTCTTTGAAGCGCGCTTTCCGGCCGCCGCCGGCTTTGCTGCTCGACGCTTTACTACGACGCGCCGCGGCGCGCGCTTGATGCGCGAGACTCCCGGCGCTTTCGCCTTGTCGGGGGATTGCTTTGCCCCGTCATTGCCGACGACCACCAGGCCCAGCGCTTCGAGCTCGCGTACCAGCACCTGCAAGTCGTTGCGGAGCGTCGCGATGTCGGTGTCGAACTCCTTCCTCAGCGCGTCGACGGTTAGATCGGTCGACCCGTTCTCCGCGAGATGACGCCACATCTGGCCGCCCGCGCCGACCAGTCCGAAATAATTGTTGTTGGCCAGGCTCAGGATCACGACTTCGTCGCCGAGGTCGCGCCAAATCACGTGGTCCGCCATCTGCACTTTCATCGAAACTTCCCCGGATCGATCGCGGCCCCGACTATCGCGCCGCGGTGTCGGACGCGCGCAGCGGCACATACTGGTCGAGTTGAAAATCGCCAATCACGACGCTGCCCGCGCTTTCGAGCCACGCATGCGCCTGAAAATTTCCCGCTTCAGACTTCATCACTCCGATCTTCAACTCGCTCGGATACCCATAGCGCTTCAGGATCACTCCGGTCGCGAGCGCGCGCAGCAGACAGTTGGCGCCATCCGGCACCACGCGGCTGGCGGTCGCCACCGCCCACGCGATTCGTTCAGGCGGCGGCGCGAGGGCGGGCTTGGCCCCG
The DNA here is from genome assembly GCA_035631915.1 of Candidatus Acidiferrales bacterium. Classification (GTDB taxonomy): domain Bacteria; phylum Desulfobacterota; class Binatia; order Binatales; family Binataceae; genus Binatus. The sequence goes on from DASQHV010000594.1 coordinate 6,277, forward strand.
GGATGCGACATCGCGTCGGCGACTTTCTGCACGCGCGGAAAATTCAGCGTCCAGAGCGCTGTGCGAATCGCCACCAGCGCCGCAAGCGAGCTGAGCAGGAGCCTTTTCTCCGCCGCCGGCAGGCGAAGGAATTTAGCCGTTCGAGTCATCCGGCACGCGCTCATCGTCGACTTGAATCAGTCCCTGCGCGCGCAGTGCGCTGAGCAGCTCGATCAGCTCGCGGTCGCATTGCTCGGTGGCGACGTCGAAGCGGTCGAGCAGCGCGCTGCGAATTTCGTCGACCCGGCGCGGCTCCGCGATCAGCCCCCACACAATCGCGCCGACCGGGTTGAGGCCGAAGTAGGTGCCGCTCTTCAGATCCAGGATCGCGGCTTCGCCCTCCAGCTCGCACGAGACCTGGTCCTTGCACGCGACGACGATCGACTTCGGGGAGATGGGTTTATCCACTGAATATTCTGGAGCCGGCGCCGGATGCGACGCCCGCTCTAAGCGCGTCAATCCTTTGCGATGCGAGCGAAAGCGTCACAAGTTTATCGGGCACCTCCGCGCCGGGCAAGGCGGCGACTCTCCGCACGCTCGGCGGCCATGCTCACGCCAGCTTTGGGCGGACTTCGGCGTCGAAGCGGTCGAGAAATCTGTCGAGCGAATCCGCCGCGAGCGGGCTGATCAGAATTTCGTCAACGCCGAGCGCCGCGTAGCGATTCAGATAGTCGGCGAGTTCGGCGGGCGGCGCCAGGATCCCCTCGACGTAGCCGCCGGTCTCGGTCCACTTGGGCGCGAACCCGATGTACACGCGATGGCTGATCGCGAAGCCGTTCAGGTCCCGCGCCCGCCGCGCGGCGATCTCGCGAATCCATCCGATTCGCTCCGCCACATCCTCCGGCTTCATCCGCGTGCCGTGCCATCCGTCGCCAAGTTCGATCGCGCGTCGAATCGCCCGCCGGCTCGTTCCGCCGACCCAGATCGGGATGTTGCCGGCCGCCGGCCGCGGCCCAAAACGCATTCCCGAGACCTTGAAGAACTCGCCGTGAAATTCCGGCGCCGCCGCGGACCACATCGCGCGCATCAGCCGGATAGCTTCGTCGGTGTACTGGCCTCGTTTTGCGAAGTCGGCGCCAAGTGCGCGGAATTCGGCCTCCGAGCCAGCCGCTCGCAACACCGGCCACCACCCGCCCCGACGACAACCGATCGAGCGTCGCCAGTTCCTTGGCCAGGTGAATCGCATTGCGATACGGAACCACGATCACGCTGGTGGCGAGCTTGATCTTTGAGGTCAGCGCGGCGACGTATGCCAGCGTCGCGATCGGTTCCATGATTTCGATTGGCGGCAAGCGTCCACCGCTCTCCGGCACCAGCAGGTGGTCGCTTACCCAGATCGAGTCGTAACCGGTCTGCTCCGCGCGCACTGCGATACGCTCGATCTCGGCCGCGCCGGCGCCGATTTGCGGAAGATGAATTCCAATTCTCATTCTTTCGCGTTTCAGTCGTCGCTTTCACCCGTGAGTATCGAGACCAACTCCCGGGCGGTGTAGAAATCGACGTGAAGAGTCTTCATGCACAGCTTCCACGCGTCGGCGTTATCGCCCTTGTTCACGTACGCGATCACCTGCGCCTTGAGCGGCGGCTTGACCTGCGCCATGAACTCCTTTGCGCGTTCGCGCCCCGCCTGCCGAATCTTCTCGAGCTTGCGGAAACGCTCCATGCCGGCCGCTGTGGGGCACGACGCGACGGTGTACCACTTGCCGTGCTCCTGCGCGATCAGCCGGTTGAGCGTGATGCTGTTGTCCGCCTGCGTATATTCGATCTCGAGCACCTGCGTCGGCATCAGCGGGATGGTGACGTATTTCGACGGCTGGGACACCTGCGGCGGCACCGCGCCAATTTTCAGCGTGTATTCCTTGGGCACTTGATGCTTCATCTGCTTGTTCAGCACCGCGTCAAGGTACGGCTGCGTATCCTTGTTGAAGCAGGCGCGGACGCTGGGTGCGACCATCTCGTTTAGCTTGGCCAGGTCTTTCGCGCGCATCGCCGCGATCAGTTTTTCTGCGAATTGGCGCTGCTCGGGCGTGATTTGCGGCCGCTCGACTTTCGCCGCTGCTTGCGTCGGAGCTGCTCCTGGAGCCGGCGTCGCCATCGCAGCCGGGGTGGCCGGCGCGCGCATCGCCCACGGCGAATCCTGCGGCTTCGCGGAGTTCTGCGCGCTCGCAGGCTGCGTCGATACGGCGGTCGCGGCGATCGCAATCAGCGCGAGTGTCGCTTGCGGAAATCTCATCATCCCGACAATTTCACTGAATCGGGTCAGCGCCGCAAGCCGCGACGGAGTCGCCAACAACTATCGTGCGACTAGTCCTTGTCGGGAATCGACTTCAGCTGCTCGAGCCATGCCGCGGCTTCGCTGTCCGACGGCGCACGCCAGTCGCCGCGCGGCGACAACGAGCCTCCGGAGCCGACCTTGGGTGCGTTGGGAATCGTGCTGCGCTTGAATTGGCTCAGCTGAAAAAATCGATACAGAAAAGTATGCAGGTGGGCCTTGATGGTCGCGATGTCGTACTGGTTGCGGCGCTCGCGCGGAATGTCGGGCCACGCGCCGGCGTCCTTGTCGCGCCACGCCAGGTAGGCAAGGTACGCAACTTTGGGCGGCGGATAACCGAAGCGCAGTGTGTAGTACAGAAAAAAATCGTGCAGCTCGTAAGGGCCGATCGTCGCCTCGGTGTCCTGCGCCGGATGACCGTCGCTCGCGGTGCCCGGAATCAGCTCGGGACTAAAAGGCGTCGCCAGGATGTCCAGCAGCGTTGCGCTAGCTTCGCGGCCGAGGCTGTCCGTTTGCGCCACCCATCGAATCACGTGCTGGATAAGGGTTTTCGGCACGCTCGCATTGACGCTGTAGTGCGACATGTGATCGCCGACGCCGTAGGTGCACCAGCCGAGCGCCAGCTCGCTCAAGTCGCCGGTGCCGACCACCAGCCCGCCGCGCAGGTTCGCGAGCCGGAACAGGTGATTGGTGCGCTCGCCCGCCTGCACGTTCTCGAACGTGACGTCGTAGATTTTGTTGCCCTCGGCGTACGGATGCCCGATGTCCTTGAGCAGCTGCATGCAGCTCGGCCGGATGTCGATTTCCTCGACCTCGCAACCCAGCGACGCCATCAGGCGCCGCGCCTGCGCCAGAGTCCGCTCGCTGGTCGCAAATCCCGGCATCGTCACCGCCAGGATGTTCCTCCGCGGCGAGCC
>DASQHV010000595.1:0-5353 GCA_035631915.1 Candidatus Acidiferrales bacterium
CCCACCGGCGACGAGGGATCGACCGCGGAGATCGCAAAATGGCTCGACGCACCGGTCGTAGTCGTCACCGACGCGTCAGGCATCGCGCGCACGATAGCGGCGGTGGCTGCGGGCTTTGCGCGATTCGATCCGGCGCTGCGCGTCGCCGCGATGATTTGTAATCGCGTCGGCTCGCGCGGGCATCTGAATCTGCTGCGCGCCGCACAGCCCGAAGTCCCTATCGTTGGAGGCTTTCCCGCGACCGCCGGGCTTGCATTTCCCGAACGTCATCTCGGCCTTCTAGTCGCGGACGAAGCCAGCGTGCCGCGGCGCGTGATCGACGGATGGACGAAGCTTGCCGCTGAATGGCTCGACCTGGACGCAATTGTCGCGCTTGCGCGGTCTGCTCCTGAACTCGACGTAGGTGCCGCGCTTCGAACTGCGCCCGCTCCGACGCCGACCCGATGCCGTATCGGAGTCGCACACGACGACGCGTTTCACTTCTACTACGAGGACAATCTGAATCGATTGCGTGAGCTCGGCGCAGAACTGGTGAACTTCTCGCCGTGTCGGGATCGGAGTTTGCCTGCGGTGGACGGCCTGATTTTCGGCGGCGGCTATCCCGAAGCGATGGCGCGCGAGTTGTCGTCGAACGCGGCGATGCTCGAAGCGGTGCGCGCCTTCGCAGCGCGCGGCGGTCTGATCTACGCGGAATGCGGCGGCCTGATGTACCTGTGCGAGGGAATCAGAACTCTCGACGGCGCGACCTGGCCGATGGCGGCGTTGATTCCCGGTATCGCCGTTATGTCGGATCGCTTGCAGGCGCTCGGCTACGTCGAGGTCGAGACGCGCGCCGATTCGATTCTCGGTCCCGCCGCCACACGACTTCGCGGTCATCAATTCCGTTACTCGACGCTCGATGGCGGGCGCAGCGAAACTGCCGCCGAGCGAATTTACGACGTCAAACCGCGATGGGGCGGCGCGGCGTTTGCCGAGGGCTACCGCGCCGGCAGCGTGCTCGCGTCATACGTGCATGCGCATTGGGCGTCGAATCCGGGGGTGGCCGAGCACCTGGTACGCGCGTGCGAGCAGTCGCGACTATCGAGACATCGCGTCGCTTAGAGTCTAGAATTGTTGAAATGAGCACCCGCCGCGAAACCGAACCCGCCGCGCTGCCGCCTGACTTTCCCGCGGCGCCGCTGACGCTGGAGGGCTACGCGATTCTTCATCAGATGTTTCGCGTCGCACGGCCGGCGTGGCGCACGCTCGATGCGGCGGCGCGAAGAACCGCGGTCGCGGAAGCGTCGCTCGCGTTTCGGGAGATGGAGCGGCGCGAGGACGGCGAGTCGGCGCTGTTCACCGAGCTCGGGCACAAGGGCGATCTGATGATCGTCCACTTCCGCCGCACTTTCGACGAACTAGCCGCGGCCGAGTCGGCCGTCGCCGGACTCGCAGTCAGTGAATTCCTCGAGCCAGCCACGTCGTACCTGTCGGTGATCGAGATCGGCCTCTATGAAGCGACGGTCGCACTGCATCGGAGACTCGCCGCCGCGGGCGTCGCACCGCGCTCGCCGGAGTGGAAAGCTGAAGTCGACGCCGAAGTCGCGCGGCAACGGGAAAAGATCTCGCCGCGCCTGTATCCCAAAATTCCGCCGCGGCCGTACCTCTGCTTCTACCCGATGGACAAGAAGCGCGACGGCGCCGACAATTGGTACCGGCTACCAATCGAGCAGCGGCAGCGGCTGATGCATGAGCACGGAATGGTCGGGCGGCGCTTCGCGGGCGAGGTCACGCAAATCATTTCGGGATCGATCGGCTTCGACGACTGGGAATGGGGCGTCGATCTCTTTGCCGACGATCCGCTGGTGTTCAAGAAACTCGTTTACGAGATGCGCTTCGACGAAGCGAGCGCGTCCTACGCGAAGTTCGGCCCCTTCTACTTCGGAATCCGTCTCGCGCCCGCGGAGCTGCCTCGGCTGTTTCCCGACTGACCTTCACACAGACTCGCGCTTGCCCGCGCGGAGCTTTTCTGATTTAGCCTGCGATGCATCCCGTGCTGCGCGCGCGAAGGAGAGTTTTCAGATGATCACGCAGGGCGACGACTATCCCATTCATCAGACGCCGGAACCGGTTCAGCAGGTTTTCACCAGCGACCGCAATTTTTACGATCGATTTTTTTTCAACGGATACTTCCGCGAGGGCGAGCCGTACTTTGCCGCCGCGATGGGAATCTATCCGAACGTCGGAATAATCGATTGCGCATTCAGCGTCGTCGCCGGCGGCGTGCAGCATTGCGTGCGAGCGTCGCGGGTGCTCGGCGCCGAGCGGATGGATACGCGCGTCGGGCCAATCTCAATTGAAATCGTAAAGCCGATGCGCACGATGCGGCTGCGGGTCGATCACAAGGAAGTGAAGGCCGACCTGACGTTCGAGGCACGCGCCGCAGCGATCGAGGAGCCGCGCTTCACGCGCCGCGCCGGCCCGCGTTTGATCATGGATCTCACGCGCTTCACACAACACGGCGGCTACGCTGGCACGCTGACCGTGGCGGGCAAGACCTACACCGCGAATCCGTCGCGAGTGTGGGGCTCGCGCGATCGCTCGTGGGGTGTGCGCGGAATCGGCCCGCAGGATCCGGCGGGCGTGCCGGCGCCGCCATTGGGCGGGCAATTTTTCTGGCTGTGGTCGCCGACCAATTTCGAGGATCTGTGCACCCACTTCGACGTCAACGAAAACGCCGACGGTTCGCGATGGCATGAGTTCGGCTCGATCGCCAAAGCAGAACCGTCCGCCGCGCCCGACGTCGCGAGCGCGGTGAATTTCAACATCAACTACGCACCGAACACGCGGCACGCCAAGAGCGCCACGATCGTCCTGAATGTTCCGGGGCGCGGTGAAAACCAAATCGAGCTGAAGCCGCTATACAACTTCTACATGCAGAACATCGGGTACTTTCATCCGAAGTGGGGACACGGGATGTACGTCGGGCCCGACGTTTCAACTTACGATTCGTACAAGACCGCCGACGTCAACGAGCGCGAGCTGCCCTTTCAGCATATCCAGGCGGTGTGCCAGGCCAAGCTTGGCGCGCGCGAGGGAATGGGGATTCTCGAGATGGTCATCCTGGGGCCGCACGAGCGCAGCGGCTTCAAGGATTTACTCGACATGCATCCGTAGCGCGGATGCCTCCGAAATCGCGAGTCTAGTTTCTGAGTTTGCCTAGCATCCGCTCGACGAAGCCGGTTTGCTTGCGCTCCGCGGGTGGCGGCGGCTCTTCGCCATTTTTCAGCGCAGCGACCATCGACTCGACTTCATCGTCGACGGGAAAGCGTCCGGTCTGCGCCTTGGAAAAAACCAGGCGGCCGTCCACGATCACGTCGAACTGACCGGATTTGCCGGCCCTGATTTCAGTACTCTCGTCGAACCTGGATTTGAGCGAGGCGGCCAGACTGGCCGCGCGTGGTTTGTAACCTCAAGCCGCGCAGTAAAGAATTTCCGTTGCCATAAACCGAAGCCTACTCGCCAGCTCTTATCGACTCAAACGCGCGCGCGTCAACGTCCAGCCGAATCATTTGCCGTTCGGGATATCGACGAACACCGCCGCCGCGACCACCGACGACCACAGCCCGTCACGATCGCCGATCGCCGACTGCGTGACGTTGCGCGTCGTGACAATCTTGTCGGACACCCGCCACAAATCCTTGCGCTCGTCGTAGCTCAGGTTGGGATCGAAATCGACGCCGAGAATCGTCGCGAGCATCATTGCGGCCAGGTCCTCGGCGTAGTCGCCGGCCTTCTGATCGGTCTCGCCCAGACTGTGATGTTCCGAGAGGTAGCCGTACTGCGCGGGGTTGGAGGGAATCGCCACGCCGACCGAAGCCGCAACCAGGCGATGCGGCTCGTTGGTCGCGTTGTCGCTCATCACCGCGAACACGATCTGTCCGGGCGACAGGTACTTCAGGCCTTCCTGCTGGCTCAGCAGTTTGCAATTTGGCGGGAAGATCGACTTGACCCGCACCAGGTTGAATTCCGCGATGCCCGCGGCGCGCAGCGCCAACTCGAAAGAAGTCAGCTTCTCGCGATGCCTGCCCACGCCTTTGGTCAAGAAAACGCCTTTCGGAATCGGCCCCATCTACATTTTCTCCGATCTGCAAGTCAAATGGTTCGCCGGCCGCCAACTCTACAAGGTGTTGACCGGCTTGTACTCGCCGAACACCTTGCGCATCGCATCCGAGATCTCACCCAGCGTGCACCACGCTCGCACCGCGTCGACTATCGGCGGCATCAGGTTCTGCCCGTTGCCGGCGACGGCCTCGACCCGCGCCAGCGCCCGATCGGCCGCGGCGCTATTGCGCTCCGCGCGGACCTTCGCTACGCGAGCCTTCTGCTGCTGCTCGATCTCCGGCTTGACCCGCAAAATCTCTCCCGGCGGCGCACCGCCGCCAACAAACTCGTTGACCCCTACGACAATTCGCTGCTTCGTTTCAATCTCGCGCTGGTAGATAAAAGCAGAATTTTGAATTTCGCGCTGCATGTAGCCGCGCTCGATTGCCGCGACCGCGCCGCCGAAGTCGTCGATTTTCGACAGGTACTCGAGCGCACGCTTCTCCAGCTCGGTCGTCAGCCGCTCGACGTAATATGAGCCGCCGACAGGGTCGATAGTGTCCGCGACTTCGGACTCATGCGCGATCAACTGCTGCGTGCGCAGCGCGAGCAGCACCGACGACTCGGTCGGCAGCGCCAGCGCCTCGTCCTTTGAATTCGTGTGCAGCGACTGCGCACCGCCCAGCACCGCAGCCAGCGCCTGCAGCGTGACCCGCACGACGTTGTTGTCGACCTGTTGCGCCGTCAGCGTCGAGCCCGCGGTCTGCGCGTGAAACCGCATCATCATCGAGCGCTCGTCCTTGGCGCCGAAGCGCTCCTTCATGATTTTTGCCCAGATGCGGCGCGCGGCGCGGAACTTTGCGATCTCCTCGAAAAAATTGTTGTGCACGTTGAAGAAGAACGAAAGCCGGCTCGCGAACGCGTCCACCGCCAGCCCCGCCTTGATCGCAGCGTCGACGTACGCGATCCCGTCGGCGATCGTGAACGCCAGTTCCTGCGCGGCAGTCGAGCCCGCCTCGCGGATGTGGTAGCCGGAAATCGAGATCGTGTTCCAGTTCGGCACTTCCTTCGACGCAAAGCTGAAGATGTCAGTGATGATTCTCATCGAGCCGCGCGGCGGATAGATGTAAGTGCCGCGCGCCACGTATTCCTTGAGCACGTCGTTCTGGATCGTGCCGTTGACCTTGTCCCAGCTGACGCCGCGACGCTCGGCCGCCACCAGGTAGAGCGCGAGCAGGATCGACGCGGTCGCGTTGATCGTCATCGAGGT
>DASQHV010000596.1:0-2358 GCA_035631915.1 Candidatus Acidiferrales bacterium
CGAGCCCCGCATATCGGTTCCTCCTCACCTTACTTCGACGCGCCCGTATTCCAGCCGCCATTCGACGCTCGTGCATCGGCGCGCGAGCGCGTCGTCATGCGTCACCATCAGCATCGCGCCCGGATACTCGACCAACGCCTCTTCGAGCCGCTCGATCGCGGGCATGTCCAGATGGTTGGTCGGCTCGTCGAGCACCAGCGCCCAGACCCGCGCGCCGAGACCGTAGGCGAGCGCGAGCTTGCGCGCCTCGCCCGGCGACGGTGACGCGCTGCCGAGCAAACGATCCGGATCGACGCCGAGCGCCGCGACCATCGTGAGCACGCGGCCGCGCGCGTCGTCGCCGAGTTCGCGCACCGACTCGAGCATCGCAACACCGTCGGCCGCGGTGAGTTCCTGGCGCAGATGCAAAATTCGCGACGCCGGGATATGCGCGCCGCTGAGCAGCGCGTTGAGCAGCGTGCTCTTGCCGATTCCGTTGGGCCCGGTGACGCGAATCTTGGCGTCGCGCGCCACCCCGAGATGTACGTTGTGGAGAAGCGGCGCGTCGCCCGCGCAAATCCGCTGTTCGTCGAGCGTGAAGACCTTGGCCACCGGCGCCGGAACGTAGTCGACGTAGATCGCGCGTCCCTTCTGCTTGCGAAACTGATATTCGCCGAGCTTGGTACTCACGCGATCGACGCTGGCGCGCAGCACCGCCGCATCGCGCGAGATTCGCCGCAACCCCATCTCGGATTTGCCGCGCCGCGCCATGCTGTTGGCGTCGTGATCGTGCGCCGATTTCATCCGCTTGCGCACGCCCGAATTCCATTCGGCCTCGGCCGATACGGCAAGTCGGCGCTTGTCGGCGAGCCGCCGTGCGAGCGTTGCCTGCTGACTCTTCAGGCGTTCGTACTCGTCGTGGCGCGCGCGCTCCTCGGCCTCCCAGCTCGACTTCGCGACGTTGTACGCGCCGCGCCAGATTCGCGCCGCGCCGTCGTGAACCCGCACCGTGTAGGATGTTATCCGCTCGAGCAGCGTGCGATCGTGCGAGACGACGATCCCGATTCCGCGAAGGCGTTCGAGTCCGGCGAGCAGCAGCTCGCGCGCCTCGACGTCCAGATGGTCGGTCGGCTCGTCGAGCATCAGCACCGCCGGCTCCTCGGCCAGCGCCGCGCCCACCTGCCATCGCTTGCGCTCGCCGGGCGAGAGCGTCGGCCAGCGCACGAGCGCCTCGGGCTCGAGCCGAAGCTCACCCTGAATCCTGCGCGCAACTCCGTCGGTCGAGCGTGCGAACGCGCCAATCTCCGCGGTGATCGCTTCGACGGTTTGCGGACACGCGCGAATCGTCGCTGTGGGCGGATCGAGATGAACTCGGCCGGCGGTGGGTTCCAACTCGCCGGCGATTAGTCGCAGCAGAGTGGTCTTGCCGCAACCGTTGGCGCCGACCACGCCGGTCCATCCGGGTGCGAGCGCAAAGGTCGCGCCGGAGAGAATCGAAACCGAATCGGAATATGAAAAAGAGAGGCCTGAGACGCGCACGAACATCGTAACTGCTCCATCATTCGGCGCGTGCACGATACCGAAGCACGTCGCACGCGCTGGTTGTCCGACAACCCGAACCTGGATTCAGTTACTTCCGCACACCGTTAGCCTCTCTTTGGATGGAGCCGCAATTTTAGCATCGCGAAGGAACGGCACAAGAGCAACGCATCTCACCGTCTCGCATGGACTCTTCCAGACGGGAAGTCCGAAATCCGGAAGGGGTTCGGATTTTTTCTTCCGTCTTACAGCCCTTTCAGAAATTCCAGCAGAACGTCGTTGATCTCTTTCGGACGCTCCTGCTGAATCCAATGGCCGGCGCCGGGGATCATCACCTTCTTCGTCAGGTTGGGCATGAACATCCCCGCCATCTCGTAGCCGCCCGGATACATCTTGCCGACGCAGTCCTCCGCACCGGCGGCGAAGACGCTCGGCTGCTGCAGCTTTGCGCCGTCGAGGAACGCGGTGATCTCCCAGTTGCGATCGAAGTTGCGATACCAGTTGATACCGCCGCGAAAGCCCGCGTGCTTGAATTCGCCCGCGAAGAAATCGACATCGGCATCGGTAAGCCACGCCGGCAACTTTTTCGGCACGACACCGGTCTCGATAAAACGCATGGTTTTTGGAAAGACGAATTTCCATTCCTCTTCCGGCGAAGGATCGCCCGAGGCGGAATAGAGCATCATCGCCATCGAGCGACGCGGATCCTCGTCCAGCTCGCGCTCCACTTTGCCCGGCTCCTGGAAGTACAGCTGATAGAAGTTGTTCTCGCCGGCCATCGCCTTCATGCCGTCGCTTGGCCGCTGTGGGCCGCGCGGGAAGTATGGCACCGAGAGCAGA
>DASQHV010000597.1:0-2270 GCA_035631915.1 Candidatus Acidiferrales bacterium
GTCATGTTGACGATCACTCCGCCGCCCTGCCGGAGCATCACCCGCGCCGCTTCCTGGCACGACATCCACACCGTCTTCAAGTTGTTCTCGAAAATTTTTTCGAACGCGGAGTCATCGACGCCTTGCGCCGGTCCATACGCAGGCGTGTCGAGCGCGTTGACCACGATATGCAATCCGCCGAGTTCCTTTGCCGCGAGATCCGCCGTCGCGCTGAGGTCGGCGCGAAGCGCCGCGTTCTGCACGCGCACGATCGCCTTGGCGCCGGCCGCCTGGACGAGCTTCGCGACTGCGTTGAGTTTCTTTTCGGTGCCGGGATCCTGCGACGCGATCGCCACCTTCGCGCCCGCTTCCGCCAGCGTAACGGCCGCCGCCCGACCCACGGCGTGTTCCGCGCCGACGACCAGGGCGCCCTTGCCTTCGAGCGAAAAGTCCTGCGAGACGTTCGACGATGCCATCTTGTTTTCGCTCCCGATGCGCGCCGCGTTTAGTTCGTGCCGGCGGGCGAGACGCCGGTCGGTGTGATTCCGCCGGCCAGCCCGCCGCCGTCGATTGCGATGAGTTCGCCGTTGATGTGGTTGGACGCGTCGGAGGCCAGGAAAACGGCCAGCGGTCCCAGCTCACTGTCGTCGCCGACGCGCCCGATCGGAATGAACTTCCCGCCCTTGAAGAATCGCATCATCTCTTCATTGTGCGGAAAAATTCCGGGCACGATGCAATTGGTCTGGATATTGAACTGCGCATACGTCAGCGCCATCGAGCGCGTCAGCTGAATCGTGCCGCCCTTCGAGCAGGCGTACATGAAGTTGTGCTTGCCGCCGCGCAGTCCGTAGCCCGACGCGATGTTGATAATCTTGCCGCGATTCTGCTTCACCATCTGCGCGATCACCGCGCGGCATCCGTAGAACTGGCTGCTCAGGTTGGTGTCGATTCCGCGCCGCCACTCATCGTCGGTAATTTCCTCAAGCCGTTTGCCGAGCGATCCGTCGCCGCCGCCTGCGTTGTTCACCAGGATGTCGATTTTGCCGAACTCCTTGAGCGTCGCGGCCGCCAACGCATTCACCTGCGCCGAGTCGGTCACGTCGGTCGGCACGATCAGGCATTTGCGTCCGGTCGGCGCGACCGCGGCGGCGGTCTCTTCCAGCTGCGCCTGCGTGCGCGATGCGGCCACGACGTCCGCGCCGGCCTCGGCGAATTTCACCGCCATCGCGCGGCCGAGTCCGCGGCCTGCGCCGGTGATGATCGCGACCTTGTCGTCGAGTTTCATAGAGTCGAGTATCATTGCTTCACCTCAAATCGCCGTCCTTGCCGCAGAGGCGCGCGCAGCGATGCTAGCTCAATAACATAGCTGCATCGCAGCCGAAAACTGCGCCCGTTCGTGCAGTGCTTTTGACGGCGCGCGCCGCCCGGTCCTATATTGTGCCTCGGGAGATTCAACGATGGCGCTGAAAATCGTGATGTTCTCGGACTTCATCTGTCCATTCTGCTACGTCGGCTTCGAGACGATGCGCAAACTAAAGCCTGAATTCGATATTGAGCTCGAGTGGCGCGGCTTTCAGATTCATCCCGATTGGCCGAGCACCGGGATTCCCGCGGAGCGGCTTCACGCCGGGGCCGATCCCGCGTCGCGCCGCGCGCTCTGGGAGCGAATCTCCGCGATGGCGGACGCGGTGGGCTTCACGATGAAGCCGCCCGCCGTGCTGACCAATTCCCGCGCCGCGCTGGCCGCCACCGAGTTTGCGCGCGAGTCCGGCCGCGACGAGGCGCTCGAGGAGCGAATCTACCGCGCCTACTTCGGCGAAGGCGTGAACATCGGCGATCCCGCCGAAGTTGCGCGCCTGGGCGCCGACGCGGGACTCGACCCGGCCGAAGTCGCCGCGGCGATCGATTCACCGCGCTACGAACTGCGGCTCAAGAACAACGCGCTCGCGGCCCATCAGCGCGAGGTCGGCGGCGTGCCGACATTTTTCATCGGCGAGTATCCGCTGGTTGGAGCGCAGAGCGTCGAGACGACGCGCGCGATTCTGCAGCGAGTATCGGAGCGCATGGCAGTCTGATGCGGCTCAAGAACAAAGTGGCAATCATCACCGGCGCCGGCAGTGGGCAGGGCCGCGCCGCATCCGTACTGTTCGCTCAGGAAGGCGCGAAGATCGTCGCGTGCGACTGGAAGCCCGAACTCGGCGACGAAACGGTGCAGCAGGTGAAGCTCAACGGCGGCAGCGCCACGTTTGTCCGCGCCGACGTTTCGAGTTCGAAGGACATTCAGAATCTGA
>DASQHV010000598.1:0-11221 GCA_035631915.1 Candidatus Acidiferrales bacterium
TCGCTCCACGACTGCGGAGAATCCGGCCTTAGCTTAGTAGCAATCGCGGTGGCGGGGACGACGCGAACTCGGTCTTCAACTTCTCGTAGCTCTTCAGATCGTCGATCGTTCGAAAATACCCGCGATGCACTTGGCCGAATACCGGCAACGCGGCTGCCACCATCGGCGCGAACAGCCCGCTCATCAGGCTCCACGGCGGCAGTTTGGGCATCAGGTCGAGGACCTCCGGCTGCGCGACGATCACGCCGCAATACATGTAGGGCGAGAGCGCACTCGCGACGCGCGCGTCGAGCTCCTTGGGGAAATCGTCATAGGTCAACGGTTCGCGCCGCGCGAGCAGGCGCATCCGCCGAATTCTCGAATCGGCATCGACTTCGAGCCGGCTGTAGTAGTCGAGGTTCGCCGGATTGAACAGCGCGATCGTCGCCAGCGCTCCGCGATCGCGATGAAACGAAATCATCGCGCCGAGATCGAGATCGAGTATCGTGTCGCTGTTCGCGATTACAAAGGTGTCGCCGCCGAGAAACTCGCGCAACCCGTTCAACGGACCGCCCGTGCCGAGCAGCACCGGCTCCGGCGCGTAGGTGACGTTTAGACCGAGTGCCGCGCCGTCGCCAACTCCGGCCTGCACAAGGCCCGCCAGGTGATGCACATTGATCGCAACTTCGAGTATCCCCGCCCGCTTCAGCATCGCGAGCGGATAGTGAATGATCGGCCGCCCGCCGAGTTCGAGCATCGGCTTGGGTGTGACGTCGGTCAGCGGACGCAGCCGCTCTCCCATTCCCGCCGCCAGCACCAAAGCTCGCATCGAAATCGCGTCCCGCGTCAGCGCCCGGCCAGCGCCGCGCGCAGTTTTGGAAACATGCCGGGCAGTTCGTTCATCATCCGGACAGCCTGCGCGCGAGCGTGTGGAATGTACGCCGCGTATCCCCGCTTGCCGCCGCGCTCGAACACTTCGAATCTTCCGATCATCTTCAGCGCATGCTGCAACACGCAAAGCCGGTAGCTCGTCACGAATTCGTCCGCGGAAAGGTTCGCTGCGTCGCGCCGAACCAATCCCGTGTAGTAGAAATCCAGAATCCGCCGCTCGATCGCCGGCGTGACGACGTTGTCCGTGTCGCGCGTGGTCAGCAGCACCGCCAGGTCCTGCGCCGCCGGCGCCATCAACGCGTCCTGAAAATCGATCACTCGAATGCGCGCGCTGCCGTCAAGATATAGATTCTGGCCGTGATAGTCGCGATGCGACAAGACGCGAGGGTAGCGATCCAGCCTCTCCGCCAGTGACTTCAGCTCAGGTGCGATCGACTGTTCGTTCGCGCCCGGCGCGACCGCAGCAAGTCCCGACTCCCTGAACTCCTTGAGCTCCCACTCGAACAGGCGGCCGTCGTAGTCGACTCGGCGCGCGACGCATCGATCGTCGATCGCGCGGCTGCCTTCGACGTGGATGCGCAGCAACTCGACGGTCGCCCGCCGAAAAAGCTCCGCGACGTCGGCGCCCGCTTGACGCGCCGCGTCCGCCAGCGACAACTCGCCGACATCTTCGACCAGGAGCGCGCGACGCTCCGGCGCTGCTGCGTAGAGCTCGGGTACCGGCACGCCGATCGAGCAGAAAAAGCGATGCACATTTATCCATGGCGGCTCGACCGGCGCGTCGGATAGCAGATTCAGCGCGCGAACGTAGCGGGGCAGGTCGTCGGGGCCCAGGTCGACGACGATCGCCGTTGCCGGCGCGCCACTATCCGGCGCCGACGATATTCGCGCGCGCCAGAATCGACGCGTCGAGAGATCGCCGCGCAGTGCGTCGATTTCAGCGACGCGCGCACCCGCCCATCGTCGAGCGATCGCGTCGGCCGCCCAGTCCTCGAATGCGCCGCCAGCATCCATCTCGCTTGGGATTCTACCGGCGGCCCACGCGGCGCGCGACACGCAGCGCGTGGCGCCCCGCAAAATCAGACGGCGCGAGCGCGGGACTTGCCCGTCACTCGCGCCGCTGCGCGAACCAAGAATCAGAGACTCAGACTAGCGGTGCGACGCCCTCACCAGCGCGTCCGGATCGAAGAACGATCGATCCACCGCGCCCATGTTGATGTACCAGCACTCCTTCTCGGGCACGTCGTAGCCCGGATGGTAGCAGACGGTCGAGAGGCCCGACTGCACATCGGTGGATGAGGAGCCGGTCTGGAATAGCCGCTTGAACGGATAGATCGCGATGCGCGAGGTCGGCGTCACCCGATCGGCGTACTTGAGCCACGACGTGTAGTTGATGAACAGCTGACCCTTGCGATCGTACTGATCCTGGTACATCCCGAAGTCGGCCTCGGAATCGATGTACAACACGTGCCGCGAGTAGAGATCTCCGGGCAGGCGGTCGGGACGTGCGTTACCCTCCAGGATGTACATGTGCCGCATCTCCCATCGGGCCGGGCAATGGCTTGCGCCACCGTCGGTTGCGCAGGTGCGCGGCGGATCGGTCGGGTCGTTGATCGCGCCCAGCATCTCGCGCTCGCCCAGGAACTTCCAGGAGTAGTTTTCGTTCTTGCCCGCAAAGCATTCGAAATCGTCCGGACTGTACGACTCAGGCCCGGCGTCCTGCGCGGTGCTCATCAGCGTGTCGTTGATCCGCCGCAGGCGATGGGCCGCGGGCAGGTACGTGTAAGCATCGTCGGCCTTGTTGGGATCCGCGTACCGGAAGCGCAGGAAGCCCGCGCCGGCGCCGTCCTGCGGCGAGATCTGCGGATAGAGTCCGGTCATCGAATAGCGGCCCGAGACCAGGAAGTTCGGGTCCACCGGCATCGGATTGACCTCGGTGCGGCCCACCTCGTTGTAGCCGGCATAGTGACCGACCGTGTAGTACCACAGCACCTTGTAGGGCTTGTTGAGCCCGCCATACACGCTCTCGCAATCGAAGAAGCGCAGGTCGTAGTCGTCGGTCGAGATCGGGCGGAAGAAATAATTCCACATGATCTTGTTAGCGACGTCGGGATCGTTGGGGTCGAGCAACGGGAACGGTTGCCCGGCCACGTAGCCAACGAGCGAGCGATGGTCCGAGCTGAGCCTCACCTGCGGCGAATATTTCTCGGTCGCTTCCTTATACGGTGGCGGCCAGTCGATTCGCTCGGTCGGTGCGATCTCCATCGACATCCCGTTCTGGACGCGCCAGTAAACACCCGGCGAGACCAGGTCCTTGACCTTTGACGCGTTCGCCGGCGTTATCATGTCCCCGGGTTTGACTTGCGCGACCGCCGGCGTTGCGGTCAGGCAGAACAAAACCGCCGCAACGAAGAGCGAACCCATGAACCGGCCAGCATTGTCACTCTCACGATCCATAACCATCTCCCCTCTCGCGGCATATCGCCGCTGCGTGAGTTTAACGAGCAGACCTTGGTACGATTTGTTGCGAGTCCATCATTAGTCCCGCAGTTTACAATCGTCAATACTATTTGTAGCCATTTGCCGAAAAGTGGGTTCCGCTTTGTTTTGTACCGAAGTGTCGAATCCGGCATGGGTGTACAAAAAAACGGGCCGCTTATCGCGAATCGGCGCCGCGGACCTCGATCGAGGACTGACCGTAGAGCCGTTCGAAGTTCAATTTCTGAACCATTAGCGCAGAGTGGATCCAATTCGTTGAAATTCTAATGTTGTCGCGTTAGCCGTCCTGCCGCTCGCAACGCGCTGCAGACGCGCAGCCATCCCGCGCGACAGTTCCCAAACTCGCGCTCATCCGCTATTCATATGCAGTTAAGCCGTTCCTGACCGGCGGTCCCTGAATGACAACCTGGTTTCCCATCGCCGTTACCCTCGTCGTCGCAGGCCTGATCGTCGGCGTCATGTGCACGATCAACATGCTGGTGGGACCCCGGCGCCCCAGCGCCATCAAGAGCGAGGCCTTCGAGTGCGGCAACCCGTCGAGCGGCTCGGCATGGGGGCGCTTCTCGGTGCGCTTCTACCTCACTGCGATTCTGTTTCTGCTGTTCGACGTCGAAGTGATTTTTCTCTATCCGTGGGCGGTCGAACTGCGCCGTCTCGGCGTGTTCGGCTTCGTCGAAGCGTTGATCTTCATCGCGATTCTCTCCGTCGGACTTGTCTACGCGTGGCAGCGCGGCGCGCTGGATTGGGACTGAGATTGAAATTGAGATGAGCGACGCGACCCTGCTCGACAGCCTGAAGTCCCGCTTCGGTGCTGCGATTCTAAATTCGGAAATCGCCCGCGACGAAGTGACCGTCTTCATCGCCCGCGACCAAGCGTTGGAGTTTTTTCGTGCGCTGCGCGACGATCCGAATCTCCAGTTCGACTTTCTGACCGACGTCACCGCGGTCGATTGGATCGAGCGCAAACCGCGCTTCGAGGTCGTCTACCAGCTCAACTCGCTCGCGCGCGGGCATCGGCTGCGCGTCAAGATTGGCGTCGACGGCGGCGACCCCTGGGTGCACAGCGTGACGGGATTGTGGCGCAGCGCCGACTGGCTCGAGCGCGAGGCCTTCGACATGTTCGGCATCGACTTCAAGGGCCATCCCGACCTGCGCCGGATCCTGATGTACGATTCCTTCGAAGGCCATCCGCTGCGCAAGGACTACAACTTTCAGAAACGTCAACCGATCGTTCCCGAGACCGATCCGGTCGTGAGACCGCTGCGCCCGTCGCGCTGAGCTTCGCATGGCACTACCAGCCCGCTGGAAGGAAAAGATCGTCCCCGCTGATTTCGCCGACGAGATCATGGAACTCCAGATGGGGCCGTCGCATCCCGCGTCCCACGGCACCATCAAGTTCAATCTCAAGCTCGACGGCGAGCGCATCGTCGATTGCGACGTCGAGGTCGGCTACCTGCATCGCGGGTTCGAGAAAATGTGCGAGCAGGGCACCTGGACGCAATGCTTCCCCTACACCGACCGCCTCAACTACGCCTCGCCGTGCATCAACAACGTCGGCTTCGCGCTCGCGGTCGAGCGCCTGCTCGGGGTCGAGACGACCGAGCGATGCAAGTACGTGCGCTTGATCATGAGCGAGGTCGCGCGCATCGCCGATCACCTGACCTGCCTCGGGATGGCGTCGGGCGAGGTCGGCGCGCAGACCGTGATGTTCTACACGCTCGAAGCGCGCGAGTTCCTCTACGATTTGATCGAGTCGGTAACCGGCGCGCGCCTGACCGTGACCTGGTGCCGCGTCGGCGGCATGACTCACGACCTGCCGGCTGACTTTCGCGATCGGATGAAGTCGTCGTTCGCACGCCTGGACCAGGTGCTGAGCGACTGCGACGGGCTGCTGAGCCGCAATCGCGTGTTCATCGATCGGATGGCGGGAATCGGAATTCTGCCGAAGGACGAAGCGATCTCATACGGCCTGAGCGGCCCGCTGCTGCGCGCCGCAGGTGTTCCCTACGACGTGCGCAAGGCGCATCCGTACCTGGTTTACGACCGCATGGATTTCGAGGTCCCGGTCGGTGAGCGCGGCGACAACTACGATCGTTTCAACGTCCGCTTCCAGGAAATGTACCAGTCCAAACGCATCATCGAGCAGGCGCTCGCGTCGCTGCCCGACGGTCCCGTCACCATCACCGATCCCAAAGTCGTGCTGCCCGCGAAAGAGAAGGTCTACAACTCGATCGAAGGCCTGATGAACCACTTCAAGCTCATCATGGAGGGCATCAAGGTGCCGGCCGGCGAGGTGTACCAGGCGGTCGAAGGCGCCAACGGCGAGTTGGGATTTTATGTCGTCAGCGACGGCAGCGGACGTCCGTACCGTGTGCGCGTGCGGCCGCCGTGCTTTCTGGGGATGGGCGCGCTCAACAAGATGCTCATCGGCCGCATGATCCCGGACATCATCACGACGTTCGGCATGATCAACATGATCGGCGGCGAGTGCGACCGCTAGTCGCTGTTAAAGACGTCCAACATGATCGGCGGCGAGTGCGACCGCTAGCGACTCTGCATAGTCCGATCACTTCCTCGATACAGTCTCGCCGCCTATCGCCAGCCGCTTCCTGACCAGCGTCGACGAATCGAAGAACAGAAACGGCGTGGGCATCGTGCCCGCTCCCCGCGGCTTGTACGAGAACTCCGGCCCGCGCGGCAGCCCCGCGGTCTGATCGATTACCGACAGCGCAATCGGCCCGACGTTCGCGATCTTCAATTCCAGGTCGAAGCCGCGCGCCGGCGCGTCCCAGTACCATCCGGTCCATCCGTCGGTCGTCCGATCGCCCGCCGATTTGCCGTCGATCGACGCGCCGAAAACGGTCACGCCGACCGGCACTGACATCCACACCACCGCCGCCTTGCGCGCCGACGTGATATGCACCTTCACCACGCGCGTCCTGCCTTTGTCCGAATCGTCGAGCAGCGTGATCTGCGGCGGCGCCGCTTTGATCATGGGCGCGTCGCCTTCGATTGTCCGTCCGCCGTTGAGCGACGAAAAATTCATCCGGCCCGCGACCTTGGCCTGAATCTCCTCTGGCGTCTCCTTGGTTGCGAGTCCGGTGATCCGTGCGAGCCATCCGCCGCGCACGTGAGATTGAAAGAATTGCGCCGTGAACGTATCCGGCCGCGAATCCAGGCACACCCACGTCGCGCGCGTGCGATCGACGTCGAGCAGGTAGAAGATGCTGTCAGGATGCGGCTGCGCGGCGCTGTATTTGCTCTCGCGATACGCGCCGGTAAACAGCGCGATCGCCACCGCGCCCGCCAGGGCCGGCACCATCCAGCGCCGCCCGCTGGTCAGCAGGTCCAGGTACGGAATGTACAATCCCAGCAGCAACACCGCCGTCATCGCGGACATCATCATGAGCGGCGGCGTGCCGTCCTGGATCAGCGCAAGGGTCGCTGCGAGCATCGCGGTCGCGGGTATCAGTCCGAACAGCGCGCACAACGCGGGACGAATAGTCGCATCGCCATTGCTGGCGCCCGACCGGTAGCCCATCGCGAGCGCGGCGAAAAAAAGCGGCCACGTGAAGATGTAGCTGGCGCCCGGAATCGCGATGCTCGAGGCGACCATCAGCGCCGTCCAGATCAGCAGCGCTGCGGCGCCAAGATTCTGCTGCCGCACCCATCGCCTGGTCCACGCGAACAACGCCGACAGTGTGCCGACAATCAGCGCGAGCGCGCCCAGCGCAAAATCGCGGCCGCCGTAACTCGTCTCCTGCGGCAGCATTTGATATCCCGTCATCATCCACCGCACCGCGCGCGTTTCGATCAGCGCAATCGCGACGCCGACGATGAAAATCAAGAGGCCGCCCGCGATGCCGCCGGCATTGAAGCGCCCGTCGCGAATTCCGATTCCAAGCACCCCCAACACAATCGCGGCGACCAGGATTGCCAGCGGTATCGCCAACTGCGCCGAGTAGTGCACCAGCGTCGCGCCGACGACAAAAAATACCGCGTCGTTGAGATGCGGATCGTCCAGCACGACGGAACCGAGGCGCTCAGCCATCGCAAGCGCGTACGACCCCTGATGCTGCAGCGTGCGCTGGTCGAGCAAATCCGCGTTGTCGAGTTCCGTGTGATAGCGCACGTACCCGCCAGTGGCCGCGAAATTCATCCCTGGAAAGCCGACCTCGAGAAAAACCGTCAGGTCCGTGTCGTTAGGCATCCGCCGGTAGACCGACGCCGCCAGCGACGACGCCCGCGGCGACTCGACCGCCGCCGCAAACTGACTGATCAGCCACGAGTTGCGCTGGCTGGTCTGGAACAGTATCGACGGTCCCGCGTCGCCGCGCAGGTCGAAGTTCAGCACGGCCTTGAGGTCGCCCAACTCCAGGTAGTTTTCGATAAAGGCTTGCGCCCCCACCATCCCGAGCTCCTCGCCGTCGGTGAAGAGCACGATCAAGTCGTTGCGCAGCGGCGCCCCGGCCTTCAGCGCGCGTAGAGTTTCCAGGATCGCCGCCACCGACGCGGCGTCGTCGCCGGCGCCGGGACCGCTCGGCACCGAGTCGTAATGCGCGACCATCATCACCACGCCGGTGCTTGCGCTCCCCGGTATTCTTCCGACGACGTTGTGCACCGTTGCCCAGACGTCGGGGCCCGTCCGGTTGTGTCGCGCCGCGACGGCGGTTTGCACTTGCGGATTCGCGCCCAGCTCGCGCAGGCGCGCGAGCAGGTACTCGCGCACACGATCGTTGTCCGGCGACGCCACCGGATGAGGCCGCTGGGCGATCTCGCGCACGTCGCGCATCGCGCGCGCCGACGAAAATTGCGTGAGCGGCATCTTGTCATCGCCGGCGGGCGGTGGCTCCGTTCCGCGAACGACCAGCAACGCGACCAGAATCAGCAGCGCAAAGGTGACCGGCCCCGTGACGAACCCGGGGTCGCGCGACTCGCCGCTCAATTGCGGTTCTCCCCACACATATCAGCGGACGTTATACGCGGATGCACTCCGGTCGGACAGTCCGGCGCCATGCTCTTTGCCGCGCGCGCCCGCATCGTTATCATCAAGCGCGGAAGCCCACGCGGCCGACCCTCTTCATGACCCTGTCCGACGCAACCGCCCCATCAATAGTCGATTCGCCGCATCCAGTATTGCCACCGCGTCGAGTGTTGCTTCCGCGTAAAGTTCTAATCGTCCTGCTCGGCAGCATCGGCGACGTCGTGCGTGCCCTGCCGCTGCTGGGGCGCATCCGACGCGGATGGCCTGACGCGCATATTGCGTGGGCCGTCGAGCCCAAGTCCAGCGCCGTGCTCGAACGCCATCCCTGGCTCGATCAGCTCATCGTTTACGATCGCACCCACGCACCGTGGAGCTTCGCGCCGTTCCTGAAGCGCGTGCGCGACGGCGGCTTTGACCTCGTGCTCGACCTTCAGCGCCATCTGAAGAGCGGCATCACGTCGCGAGCTTCGGGTGCGCCGCGCCGCTTCGGCTTCGACGCGTCCAACACCAAGGAGTTCAACCAGCTCTTTTCGACCGACCGCATCGCGCCGCAACCGAATATGCGACTGAAGCTGCTCCAGTACCAGGCGTTTGGCGACGCGCTGGAACTTCCGCCGGCGCCAATCGAGTTTGGCCTCACCGCTTCCGCCGAAGAGCGTGCGCGCGCCGCGGAGCTGCTGAAAGATGCGCCGCGCCCGATCCTCGCAGTGATCCTCGGCTCGTCGTGGGAGAGCCGCATTTATTTTCCCGACTCGACCGCTGCAGTGGTTCGCGACCTGGCGCGTGCCGGCGCTGATACTCCCGCGATGTATCCGGTGCTGCTCGGCGGTCCCGATGAAACCGCGCTCGCCGCCGACGTCGTGCGCCATCTCGACGGTCTGCCCGCGCTGAATCTATGCGGCGCCACCACGCTGCGCGACTTGATCGCGATTTTTCCGGAGTGTGCCGCGGCCTTCGGTCCCGACTCGGGCCCGATGCATATCGCTGCCGCCGTCAACTGCCCGGTGGTTTCGCTGTGGGGCAGCACCGCGCCGGAGCGCTCCGCGCCGTGGGGCTTCGACGACCTCGCGATCGCGGGCGCGATCCCCTGCCATCCCTGCTATCTTCGCCGCTGCCCCATCGGGCGCGAATGCATGCGGCGAATCTCTCCCGAACAGGTCAGCGCAACGATTAGGCGCGCGCTTGGCCGGCACGGTGCGAGTGCGTGAATCTCTGGCGGCTTCGCTTCGAGGGCGTGCCGCTCGAGCGCGGCGGCTGGACGTTTTTTCTGCCCGATTACGACGCGCGATTCACCGAGGAGATGCGCGAGACGCTGCTCGATGTTGCCCTCTCCGCCATCGACGGAACCCTTGCCACTCGCATCCGCCGCTCGCGCCACGCCGAGACCTGGGCCGAGCACCTGGGCGGCGCCGACGGGCCGATGACTTATTTCAAAGTTCTTGATCCGGCGCGCGGCCGCGCCGCCATCAAACGATTGTTCCGCGGTGCACGTGCGGCGCACGTCGCGGCGATCTCGGAGCATCTTCGCGCCGACGGCCTTGGCGTCCCTGAAATTTTGCTGCTCGGCGCCGAACGCCGCGGAGGTCGCGAGCTGATCGTCACGGCCCGCGTCGAGGGCGCGATGGTCCCGCGTCACGTCCGCGCGCGCGGAGAAACGCTGGCGGCCAAGCGCGTCGTGCTGCGCGCGCTCGGGGCCGAGGTCGCGCGCCTGCACCAATGCGGCTACCTCCACGGCGATCTGACGCCGTACAACATCTTCGTCACGGCGGTCGAGCCGCCGCAATTCGTCTTCATCGATCACGAACGCAGCCGGCGCACGCCGCTGAGCCGCTTTATCCGCCCTCGGCTCCGCAATCTCGTGCAGCTGGGCCATCTGACGTTTCCGTACATCTCGAATACCGATCGGATGCGCGTGTGGTCGGGCTACGCGGCGTCGATGCCGCCGGCGAAGAGGCGTGCGGCGCTCCGCAGGCTGCTCACGATGCTTGAGGCTCGCGCCGCGCACGATCGCGCACTGACCGCCGTCGCAAGCGCCGCGGCGCCCGGGCGCGCAGCGCGAATCGCACCGAGCCCCGAGGCAAAGGAAAGCTGATGTCCGAGGCGCCGAAAATTTCCGTAGTGATTCCCGTTTACAATGAAGCCGCGACGATCGGCCAGGTCATCGAGCGCGTGCTCAATTGCGGCTTCGACGCGGAAGTCATCGTCGTCGACGACGCGTCCACCGACGGTACTCGCGAGTGGCTGCAACACTACCGCCACGACCGCGTGCGCTCCTTCTATCATGCGGTCAACCGCGGCAAGGGCGCTGCACTCAGGCTCGGATTCGCCGCCGCAAAAAATCCCTACGTCTTCGTCCAGGACGCCGACCTCGAATACGATCCGCGCGATTACGCCGCGATGATTCCGCCGCTGCTCGACGGGCGCGCCGACATGGTTTACGGCTCGCGCTTTCTCTCCGGTCCGCATCGCGTGATGTTCTTCTGGCACTACGTCGCCAACCGCGCGGTCACGTTGCTGTCCGACATGATCAGCGACCTGAATCTCACCGATATGGAAACCGGGATGAAAGCGTTCGTGCGCGAAAAGTTGATGACGCTGAAACTCTCGGCCAACCGCTTCACCTTCGAGCCCGAGATAACCGCCAAGGCCGCGCGGGCGCGCTGGCGAATCTACGAAGTGCCGGTCTCGTATTCGGGCCGCACCTACGAAGAGGGCAAAAAAATCGGCGTCCGGGACGCCATCACCGCCGTCTGCGCGATCCTCTACTACCGATTCTTCGATTGATGCGCCGAAACGGTAATATGAAGCATGCGCCCACCTGCGATGAGAGCGACGCGGTGACCCCGCAGCCCGGTGGTGCGGCCGATG
>DASQHV010000599.1:0-6745 GCA_035631915.1 Candidatus Acidiferrales bacterium
TCAGCTTCAAAACAAAACTGCGTTGATTCTGGGCGGCAGCAAGGGTATCGGACGCGGCATCGCCGACGCGCTCGCGGCCGAGGGAGTTGCGGTCGCAATGCTCGCGCGCACCCAGGCGACGCTCGACAAGTCGGCGGCCGAAATCAACGCGCGCGGCGGACGCGCAATTGGAATAGCCGCCGACCTGGCCGACTGGCCCAGCGTCGAGCGCGCTGCAAACTCCGCGCGCCAGCAACTCGGCGCGATCGACATCCTGGTGAACAACTCCGGCGGGCCGCCGCCGTCGGGCGTGTCGGGCGTCGGTCCCGAACTGTGGCAGGCGCAGTTCAACAGCATGGTGCTGGCGCTCTTTCGCATCACCGACCTGCTTTTGCCCGACATGCGCGCGCGCAAATGGGGACGCATCCTGAACGTCGCGTCGCTGAGCGTGATCGAACCCATCGTCGGACTCGGCGTGTCCAACACGCTGCGCAGCGCGATCGTCGGCTGGGCCAAGACGTTGGCTGGCGAAGTTGCGCGCGACGGCATCACGGTCAACACGCTGCTGCCGGGCCTGATCGCGACGGATCGATCGTTGCAGTTGAGCCGTGCTTTTGCCGAGCGTCAGAACATCACGATGGATGAGGCGCTCAAGCGCTCCGCCGCAACGATCCCGGTGGGACGACTCGGCACGCCGGCAGAGTTCGGCGCAGTTGCCGCATTCCTGGCAAGTCCGCTGGCGTCGTACGTTACCGGATCGTTGATTCGCATCGACGGCGGATCGATTCGCTCTGTATGACTCGCCGTTTCGCTCCAGGGTACCTTGAATCCGAAAGGCGGACCTAATATCACCGGAGTTGTCATGAGCAATCTGGAAACATTTCGAAAAGAGACGCGCACGTGGCTCGAGGCGAACTGCCCGCCGGAAATGCGGCGGCCCGCGCAATCCGAGGACGATACCTGCTGGGGCGGCCGGCGTTGGAAATTTCAATCCGACGCGCAGCGGCTATGGCTCGAACGCATGGCGGCGAAGGGCTGGACGGTGCCCGAGTGGCCGACTGAATATGGCGGCGGCGGCCTCTCGCGCGATGAAACGAAAATTCTGCGCCAGGAGATGCGCGCACTCGGATGCCGTTCGCCGCTCGACAGCTTCGGCATCTGGATGCTCGGTCCCGCGCTGTTGAAGTACGGTTCCGAGGAACAGAAGCGCGAGCATCTGCCGAAAATCGCGCGCGGCGAAATCCGCTGGTGCCAGGGATACTCGGAGCCCGGCGCCGGATCCGATCTTGCCTCGCTGCAAACCCGCGCCGAGGACAAGGGTGATCAGTTCCTCGTCAACGGCTCGAAAATCTGGACCTCGTACGCCGACAAGGCCGACTGGATCTTCTGCCTGGTACGCACCGATCCGAGCGCGCCGAAACATAACGGCATCAGCTTTCTGCTCTTCGACATGGAAAGTCCCGGCGTCTCGACCGCGCCAATCACGCTCATCTCCGGCTCCTCGCCATTTTGCCAGACCTTCTTCGACGACGTGCTGGTGCCCAAGGCGAACCTGGTCGGCAAACTCAACCACGGCTGGGACATCGCCAAGTACCTGCTCACGCATGAGCGCGACATGATCGGCGGGATGGGCAACACCTCCGACAGCCGCTCGCTCGGGCATATCGCGACCGAGAGCGTCGGCACGGAGAACGGGGTGCTGGCCGACACGGTTCTGCGCGGACAGATCGCGGCCTACGAGATCGATGCGGCGGGATTCAAGTTGACGATGGAGCGCGTCGGCGACCTGGCGAAGTCGGGGCAGGCTCATCCGGCGATCTCTTCGCTGCTAAAATACTACGGCACCGAGTTGAACAAGCGCCGACTCGAACTGGTGATGTCGGCGGGCGGCTCGGACGCGCTCGAATGGGAGGGCGAGCGTTCGCGCGACGGCTACACCGCGCGCGCGTGGCTCCGCTCCAAGGCGAACTCGATCGAGGGCGGCACCAGCGAAGTCCAGTTGAACATCATCGCGAAACGAATCCTGGGATTGCCCGGCGCCTAAGCAGTCGCGCACGTGCATCGTCGAGTTGGATCTCCCGCGCGGCGCCGCTCTGAGAGCCGTCGCAACTGGACCTGCTGAACCGGAAAAAACTAAATGGCACTCGTATTGACTGATGAACAGACCATGCTGCGCGACAGCACGCGCGGCTTCCTGGCGAAGAACGCGCCGATCGCGCACTTCCGTCAACTGCGCGATACGCGCGACCCCGTCGGATTCTCGCGGCCGCTGTGGAAGAACTTCGTCGAGATGGGTCTCGCGGGAATTCTGATCGCTCCCGAGCACGGCGGCACCGGACTCGGATGCGTCGAAGCCGGCGTCGTGTTGGAAGAGCTCGGACGCACGCTGACGCCCTCGCCTTTTCTGTCGACTGCAGTGCTTGCCGCAGCTGCTGTCTCGCGTGCAGGCAACGACGAGCAGAAGAAAAAATACCTGCCTCAAATCGCCACCGGCGATTTGATTGCGACGCTCGCCGTCGATGAAGCCGCCAAGCATCGCCCCGAACGCATCGCGCTCGCGGCGAAACGCTCCGGCAAGGACTTCAAACTCAAGGGCGCCAAGACATTCGTGCTCGACGGCCACGTTGCCGACGTCGTGATTGTCGCCGCGCGAACCTCCGGCGCTCCCGGCGACGCGAGCGGCTTGACGCTCTTCATCGTCGACGCGAAGTCGAAGGGCTTGACCGTCGAGCGCACGCCGATGGTCGATACGCACAACTCCGCGCGCCTCAACTTCCACGACGTGAGCGCCGGCGCCGACGCGGTGCTGGGCGAAGTCGACGCGGGCTGGAGCGCGCTCGAAGCCGTGCTGAACGTCGGACGGGCGTGCGTCGCGGCGGAGCTCGCCGGTCTTAGCGACGAGGTTTTCAACCGTACTGTCACCTACCTGAAAGAGCGCAAGCAGTTCGGCAAAGCGATCGGCGAATTTCAGGCACTGCAGCATCGCGCCGCACATCTATACTGCGAGCTTGAGGTCACGCGCTCGGTAGTGTTGAAGGCGCTGCAGATGCTTGACGAGTCGCCCGCCGCCGCGACTCAGATCGTCTCGATGGCAAAAGCGCGCGCCGGACGCAGCGCGACGCTCGCGGTGCAGGAAGGCGTGCAGATGCACGGCGGCATCGGCATGACTGACGAATTCGACATCGGCCTGTTCATGAAGCGCGCCCGCGTGGGCCAGGAGCTTTTCGGCGACTCGAATTTCCACGCCGACCGGCTCGCGAAGATCCACAAATACTGATCGCGCGGCCGGCGCTTGCCTGACGCGTCCCGCGCGACGCGGGTAGACGTTTGCGCTCGCTGTCGTATAATCGATTTTCGCGCCAGTGCGCGCATTTCGGTCGGCCGCGCACGCACTCGCCGCGTCATTTGGAACAGGAGCATTGATGAGCGCCAACAGCCGCAGCCAACTGATCACCAAGGGCGTACAGCGTTCGCCGAACCGCGCGATGCTGCGTGCGGTCGGCTTCACCGACGCCGACTTCGAGAAGCCAATCGTCGGAATCTCCAACAGCTACAGCACCATCACGCCGTGCAACCTCGGACTCGACGTGCTGACGCGTCGCGCCGAGGCGGCGGTGCGTGCGGCAGGCGCGATGCCGCAGACGTTCGGCACCATCACCGTCAGCGATGGAATCGCGATGGGCACCGAGGGCATGAAGTACTCGCTCGTGTCGCGCGAGGTGATCGCCGATTCGATCGAGACCGCGTGCGGCGGACAATCGACGGACGGCGTCGTCGCGATCGGCGGATGCGACAAGAACATGCCGGGCGCGATGATCGCGATCGCGCGGATGAACATCCCGGCGATCTTCGTCTACGGCGGAACCATCAAACCCGGCAATCTCAACGGCAAGGATCTAACGGTCGTCAGTTCGTTCGAGGCGGTCGGCGAGTTCAGCGGCGGGAAGATCAGCGAGAAACAATTGCTCGACGTCGAGCGCAATGCGTGCCCCGGCGCCGGATCGTGCGGCGGAATGTACACCGCCAATACAATGTCGTCGGCAATCGAGGCGATGGGCATGAGCCTGCCCTACTCCTCGACGATGGCGGCCGTTGATCCCGAGAAGGCCGACAGCGCCGCTAAGTCCGGCGAGGCGCTGGTCGCCGCGATTCGCTCGCAACTGCTGCCGCGCCAGATCATGACGCGCAAGGCGTTCGAAAACGCGATCGCCGTGGTGATGGCGGTCGGCGGCTCCACCAACGCGGTGCTTCACCTGCTGGCGATCGCGCACGCGGCGCAGGTGCCGCTCAAGCTCGACGACTTCGAGGCCATCCGGCTGCGGGTTCCCGTGCTCTGCGACCTGAAGCCCTCGGGCGCCTACGTCGCGACCGACCTTCATCGCGCGGGCGGAATTCCGCAGGTGATGAAGATGCTGTTGGCGCACGGCCTCATTCATGGCGATCAGATGACGATCACCGGCAAGACCGTCGCGCAGAACCTGGCCGAGATTCCCGACGCGCCGCGCAAGGATCAAAAGGTCATTCGCCCTTGGGACAACCCGATGTACCGGCATGGTCATTTGGCGATCCTGCGCGGCAACCTGGCTCCTGAAGGCGCCGTCGCGAAAATCACCGGCATCAAGCACACGCAAATCAGCGGTCCGGCGCGCGTGTTCGATCGCGAGGAGGACTGCCTGTCTGCGGTCCTGGCCGGAAAAATAGTCAAGGGCGACGTCATCGTCATCCGCTACGAAGGCCCCAAAGGCGGGCCCGGGATGCGCGAGATGCTGTCGCCGACTTCCGCGATTATCGGCGCCGGCTTGGGCGACTCGGTGGGACTGATCACGGACGGGCGTTTTTCCGGCGGCACCTACGGTCTGGTCGTCGGCCACGTGGCTCCTGAAGCGCAAGTCGGCGGCCTCATCGCGCTGGTGAAGGAAGGCGACTCGATAACGATCGACGCGGAAAAGCGATTGCTGCAGCTGAATGTGCCCGACGCCGAGATCGCTCGACGCCGCGCCGCCTGGACGCCGCCCGCGCCACGCTATACCCGCGGCGTGCTGGCGAAGTACGCCGCGCAGGTATCTTCGAGCAGCCTGGGCGCCGTTACGGATTGACGCGGCGTCGAAAGCGATCCAACTTCTCAGGCACCGTCCGCGCTTGATAGTTTTGCGGTGCGCAGGGTAATTCCGACGGTCAGTCAGAAGCGGGCGCGGTCAACAATCCCTCAGCGCCGCGCAGGCCAGGGGCCGGGAGCGTTCCGATGGCAGCACGCACGGGCAGCGAGTTTCTGGCGGGGCTCAAAAAGCCGCGCGAAATCTGGGTCGGCAGCGACAAGGTCACCGACGTAGCCGCGCATCCCGCTTTTGCCGGCGCCGCGCAGACGATGGCGCAGGTCTTCGACTTGCAGCATCAAGCCCGCGACGTCTGCCTGATGCCCGATCCCGAAACCGGCGAGCCCATCAACTTGAGCCACATGATTCCGCGCTCGCGCGCCGACCTCGAACGACGCCACGAATGCCTCCAGCTAACCGCCGAGCTGACGGTTGGCCTGATGGGCCGCACGCCCGACTATATGAACGTGACGTATGCGGGATTCGCCGGCTCCGCCCAGGAGTGGACGATCAACGGCAACGACAACGGCGCGTCGAACCTCGTCGCCTACCAGAAATTTCTCCGTCGCCAGGACATCTCGCTCACGCATACGATCGTTCAACCGACGATCGACAAATCCAAGGGCGACGCGCCCGCACCCGGCAACGACGTCGCGCTGCACAAGGTCGCGGACACGCAGCACGGAATCCTGGTCCGCGGCGCGCGAATCCTGGCGACGCTGGCGCCGTTTGCCGACGAGATCGCGGTGTATCCTGCGATGCCTCTGCCGGAGGGTGCCGATGCCTACGCGCTCTCATTCTGCATCCCGACCGACACGCCGGGCCTGAAGTTCTTCTGCCGCGACAGTTGCTCGCTCACGCCCAACCTCTTCGACCATCCGCTCTCCAGCCGCTTCGACGAGCAGGACGCGTTCGTAATCTTCGACGATGTCGAGGTGCCGCGCGATCGCGTCTTCATCAAGGACAACCGCGAAGCTTACAACACCGTCATGACCACCGGCTGGTACCCGAACATCATGCAGCAGACGATGATCCGGGCGCAGACCAAGCTGGAGTTCGCGTACGGACTCGGCACGCGGATGGCGGAAATTATCAACGACAAGTCGCCGGCGACGTCGCAGATGCTCGGCGAAATCTGGAGCTACGCCGAACTCACGCGCGCGGCAGTGCGCGCAGCCGAAGCCGACGCGTTCGACTACGGCTACGGCGTCTGGTTTCCCAACGGCGGTCCTATGGCGGCGATTCGTCCGATCCTGCCGACCTGGTTTCCGCGCGTCGGCGAGATCATCACCCTTATCGGTTCGCACAACCTGCTCGCGACTCCGTCCGAGGCGCTGTTCAAGGACGCGTCGCTTCGTCCCCTCATCGACAAGTACCTGTGCGGTGCGGATAAGTTCGGCGCCGAAGAGCGTGCGCGAGTGTTCCGCCTGGCGTGGGATTTCGTCGGCACAGCGTTGGCCAGCCGCAACGAACTGTACGAGCGCTTTTACCTCGCGTCGGGTGCGCGCAACTACCAGCTCGCGCACGCGATCGCGAACAAGGATCGCGCGCGCGACCTCGTGAGCGTCATGCTCGGGGAAAAGCCGCGCGCAGAGCCGGGCATCCGGCGTCCGGCCAATCAAAAAATCAATCTTACTATTGGGCCACCGCGATGACGTTTCGCTTGCCTGTCC
>DASQHV010000600.1:0-4066 GCA_035631915.1 Candidatus Acidiferrales bacterium
CGACCAGGTGCGAATCGTCACGGGAATTCCGCACGAGCGCGTGCCGGAGTATCTCAATGCGATGGATCTGATGTGCGCGCCGAGCGAGACGGCGCCCAACTGGCGCGAGGTCTTTGGCCGCATGATCGTCGAGGCGTTCGCTTGCGGCGTCGCGGTAGTCGCGTCCGATAGCGGAGAAATGCCGCGCGTGGTCGCTGACGCCGGGCGGATTGTGCACGAACGCTCGCCGATTGAATTGTCAGACGCGATTCGAGACCTGCTTGATCGTCCTGCGCTGCGAAGCGAATATGCCGCGCGGGGGCTCGAGCGGGTGCGCACGACGTACACCTGGCCGATCGTCGCGCGCCGCCATCTCGATTTTTTCGAGGAGTTGCTGAGCGGCCGGGCGCGCTGACGCACCGAACTCATTTCGCCGATTCAGAATCATGAGCGCATTGAAAGTCGCGCTGGCCGCCGACTACTCGCAGGAGGGCTGGCCCAGCATGGATCTCGTGGCCGAGATGCTGGCGACCAGTCTTGCGCGCGCCCATAGCGACAGCGTTGAAACGAGCTTGATACGGCCGCGATTCGCGAGACCGCTGACCCGGTTCGGGGCGCTCGCAACGAACAAGTCGGCGTTCAATGCGGAGCGCGCGCTGAACCGGTACGTCCTGTACCCGCTCTGGCTTCGGCGTCTGCGCGAAAAATTCGACCTGTTTCATATCGTGGATCACAGCTACAGCCATCTCGCGAACTATCTGCCCGCGGACCGAACGATCATCACGTGTCACGACCTCGACGCGTTTCGAACGATCCTCGCGTCGTCGCCGAGGCGGCATGGCGCGATCGTTCGCGCGATATCCAACACGGTGCTCAAGGGCTTTCGTCGCGCGGCGATGGTCACCTGCGTGAGCCGGGCGACGCGCGACGCAATCGTCGCGCAGGGTCTGCGGCCGGCGGCGACGACGGTGGTGATCGCGAACGGCGTCGATTCCGCGATGTCGCCTGAGCGTGACGCGAGCGCAGATGGCGAGGCCGAGCGAATTCTGGGGCGCCGCGACGGCGACGCGATCGAAATTGTCCACGTGGGCAGCACGGAACCGCGCAAGCGAATCGATTTGCTGCTCCAGGTCTTCGCCGGGATCTCCCAAAAATTTCCAGCCGCGCGGCTCATCCGCGTCGGCGGCGGTCTGCTGCCGGAGCATCGGCGACAAGCCAGTATGCTCGGTATCGAGCATCGCATCGTGACGATGCCGTTCCTGGAGCGCAAAGTTCTCGCGGCGGTCTATCGGCGCGCGGCCGTCGTGCTGCTGCCGTCAGACGCGGAAGGCTTCGCGCTGCCGGTGGTCGAGGCGCTGGCCTGCGGGCGTCCGGTGGTCGCGAGTGACATCCCGGTGTTGCGCGAAGTCGGCGGCGATGCGGTGTCCTGCTGCCGGGTCGGCGCCGTCTCCGCGTGGATCGAGACGACCTGCGCGTTGCTGGCTCAGCATCAGAGTCGCGAGCAAGTCAGCGCGCGAATTGCGCAGGCAGCGCGCTTTTCGTGGGACATCAACGCCGCCCAGACCGTGGACGTATATCGGGCGGTTGCAGAAATGGCGGCGCGAAAGGAAGCCGGAACTTCGGTGCGAAGTCTCGCGCCGACCGCCGAACAGGGGGAATATCAATGAGCGTCATTTGGTACCTGAAGACGCGCGGCGCCTGCGTGCGCGGTCGCGCAAGAGGTTGCACAAGCTGGAACCCGTACGGACAATCGAGCACTGAAAATGCGCGCCAAGGCTGATTCGCGGATCAACGTCCTGCACGTCGGGAAATTCTATCCGCCGCACGTGGGCGGGATGGAATCTCACGTGGCGACGCTTTGCCGCGAACTCACCAAGACGATGAACGTGCGCGCGCTCGTCGCCAACGACAAGCCCCGCGACGAGGACTCGATCATCGACGGCGTCAGCGTCTCGCGTCTCGCAATCCATTTGACCATCGCGGGCGCGCCGGTCTGCACCACGATGGCATGGCGATTGCGGCGCGCCGCCGCCGATATCGTTCACGTGCATCTGCCGAATCCGGCCGGGGTCATCGCGGTGATGGCGAGCGGGTACAAGGGCAAGCTCATCGCGACCTGGCACAGCGACGTCGTGCGTCAACGGCGGCTGGCGCAAATCTTCGCGCCGATCCAGCGCCGCTTTCTGCGCAAGTGCAGCGCGATCATCGCAACCTCGCCCAACTACGTCGAATCGTCGACCGACCTCGCGAACTTTCGCGATCGATGCCACGTCATTCCATTCGGCATCAACGCCGACGAACTACGCCGCCACGATCCGCGGGCCGTGCAGGCAATCCGCGACCGCTATCCCGGCCCGCTGCTGCTCGCCGTCGGCCGCTTCGTCTACTACAAGGGGTTTGAGTATCTGATCCGCGCGATGAAGCAGGTCGATGCGAGGCTGCTGCTGATTGGCGACGGGCCGCTGCGGCATTCGCTGCAACAGGAGGCAAGCGCGCTCGGCGTGGCGGGGCGCGTGATCTTCCCCGGCGCGTTGTCCGACATCACGCCCTACTATCACGCCTGCGACGCGTTTGTGCTTCCGTCCGTCACCCGCAGCGAGGCGTTCGGGATCGTCCAGCTCGAAGCGATGGCCTGCGGCAGGCCGGTCGTCAACACCAGTATCGCCTCCGGTGTGCCGTTCGTTTCGGTGGACGGAGTCACCGGCATCACGGTGGCGCCCTGCGACGTAGAAGCGTTGAGCGGTGCGATAAATCGACTGCTGGCCGACGCCAAAATGCGGGAGCGTTACGGCAAAGCGGCGAAGCAGCGCGTCGAAAACGAGTTCAGCGCCGCCACGATGCTGCGGCGCACCCGCGACTTGTACGAGGGCGTGCTGTCCGGCGCGGTGTCGAACGGCGCCACCGTGCACGGCCGCATGGCCGTTGCGCCGCGACTTTCGTGAATCTCAAGATCGCCAATGACGTGGTGTGGAACACGCTCGACGATGAGATCGTGATCCTGAATCTCGCGTCGGGTGTCTATTTCAGCGTTGGCGGAGTGGGGCGGCGATTCTGGGAACTGCTCGCGGAGGGTGTCTCAGCCGACGCGGCGATTCCGGAGCTGGTCGCCGAGTTCGACGTCGACCCGGATCGGCTCAAGACCGATCTCGATTCACTCATCGGCCAGCTGCGCAGCGAAGGCCTGGTCGCGCTCGCCGAATAAGCAAGTTGATCGATCTCGCAATCGGCATCATCGACCGATCGCCGCGATGAGCGGGATTGCGGTCATCCACAACCTCGACGGGCGGCCGGTCGACCGCGGCCTATTGTCGCGGATGATCGAGGCGGCGCCATACCGCGGCCCCGACGGCATCCACGTCTGGACCGACGGTCCGGTCGGACTGGCGCACGCGATGATGTGCACGACAGTGGAGTCGCTGCGCGAATCGCAGCCGCTGGTCGATGGCGACGCGGGCCTGGTGCTGACGCTCGACGGGCGGGTGGACAATCGCGAGGAGTTGTCAGCGCTGCTCACGGCGAAGGGCTGCCGGCCGCGCGACGACACCGACGCGGAGCTGGTGCTGCGGGCGTATGAATGTTGGGGCGAGGACTCGCCCGCGAAGATCATCGGCGATTTCGCGTACGCACTCTGGGATGCGCGCCGCCGCCAGCTGTTCTGCGCGCGCGACGTGCTGGGCGTCAAGCCGTTATACTACTTCTGCGACGGCACCATCTTCCTTGCCGCGTCCGAGCTTCATCAGCTCATGGCATGCTCGCGCGTCTCGCACGAATTGAATGAAGGACAGATCGCGGAGTACCTGAGCGCGGAGCTGCGCAACCGCGACGAGACGTTTTACGCCGACATCCGCCGTCTGCCCGGCGCGCATTTCCTGGCCGTCGATTCCGCGGGCGTCCGGCTCAATCGCTACTACGATCTCCGTTCGACTGCGGACCTGCACTACGCGAACGATGGCGAGTACGCGGAACACTTTCGCGAAATCTTCCGCGAGAGCGTGCGATGCTGCATGCGCAGCAACGCGCCGGTCGCGGCCACGCTCAGCGGCGGACTCGATTCGTCGTCGCTGCTGGGAATGGCCGCGAGCATTCT
>DASQHV010000601.1:0-2712 GCA_035631915.1 Candidatus Acidiferrales bacterium
TTGCGTACGCGCGCTTCTCCGCGACGTTGATCATCAACGACTCCGGGCCTCCGGGCACCTCGATAAAGCGCGAATGCGTCGCCACCGGAGGCGTGTGTCGCGAAAGCGAGAAGACTTCGATTCGTGAATCCTCCGGCTCGGTGACCCAGGCCTCTTGCGTCGGCGCGACGTAGCGGACGTAGTCCGGGCCGCCCGCAAGCGGCGCGTAGTTCTCGATCTTTCCGGTTCTCAAGTTGACGACGTAGAGCCGGCGCGCGGTGCGGTCGGTCGCCAGCATGAACCCGGGGCCGGTGGACGCCGAGGTAACGCTATCGTCGTGGCCGATGCCTGGCTTCAGGCTTCGTGTGAAGCCGGAGAACCAATTGAACTTGAGAGTGAACGGATCGATAAGCGCGATCGCGCCGATTCGTCCCGCCGGCGCCATCACGCGCGCCAGGTCGGTCGAGTAGCCCATGTCGTCGAAGCCGACTCCGCCTTTTCCACCGACGATTGGAATTTCGTAGCTCTCCATCGGCGGTATTTTGTCACTGGCCGCGGAGACCGGAATCGATTGCGCGCAGAGCAGCATCGCGAGCGCCGCAAACATTCCCGCGATGACCGCGCCGTGAATTGTTCGATGAATCATCTGGTCGTTGCCCACCGCCCTCTCAATCATTCCAACCCCCGCTAATCGCGCGTGACGTCCAGAGCGGCCCGCAGTCCGCCGGTAAGTTGAGCAACAGGTCCGATTCCCCAATAGTGCAAAAACACGATGTGCGGCTCTTCGCCGATCATGTGCTGATGGATCGCGACGATATCGATTCCCGCCGCGCGCATCGCTTTCAGCACAGGCTGAACTTCCGCTTCGCGCATCGCAAAATCGCCATCGACGACCGCCTTCGCGTCCGAGCCCGCGAATGCGCCCCACGTGTTGACGCCCATCGTGTTGCCCATCGCGATATCGTGCATGCGCGTCGTGCGGCCGACCGTGAACTTGTATACGCCGTCCTTGTATTGGCCCTTCACGCCCAGCGCCGCGTCCAGCTTCGCCGCGTCGAGCGACGACTTTGCCGGGTCAATCTCCGCGTGCGGCATTTCGCCCTTGCCCCCGCTGGTCTCCTTGATCTTCGCGAAGACTTTGCCGACGGCGGACGCCAGTTTTGTTTCGTCGCCCATGCCGGCGATATGCATGAACATCACGCGCGGCGAATCGAAAATAAAATGATTGTGCAGCGCCGTCACTTCCAGCCCGTTGTCGAGCGCGACCGTCATCACGGGATTGGCCTGGTCTTCGAGCAACACCATGTCACCCATGACGACGTCGTCGTTGCCGGCGCGTTTGAACGACGCCCACGACGTCAGGCCCATCGCCGGCGCCATCTTCACGCCCGCGACGACTACCGCGAGATCGGTGCGCGGCATCGATACTTTATATGCGCCTTCCTTTTCATCGAAGGTTCCTTTCGCACCGGTCAGCCGCTCGAGCAGCGCTCCGTCAGGCGCCGACTGCGCGAACGCGACCGCGCCGCTCACGAGCAGTGAGACAATCGCGAGACTGAGGTTCCTCCCAATTCGCGTGCGCGTCATAACCCCTCTCATTTTCCGGTGAAGCGGGGCGCGCGCTTTTCGAGAAACGCGCGCACGCCTTCCTG
Organism: Candidatus Acidiferrales bacterium; assembly: GCA_035631915.1. GTDB lineage: Bacteria > Desulfobacterota > Binatia > Binatales > Binataceae > Binatus. The sequence continues at coordinate 1,632 of DASQHV010000601.1, forward strand.
GTTGTCGGCGGTATGAAAGGTTTCGAGCAGCTCGCGCGCCTCGACGTCGAGCGAAGCTTCGAGAAAATTTTCGAGCCCGTAGTTAAGCAGCATCTTGTCGGCGCCAATCGCCGCCGTCGGCATCGACGCCAGCCGCGCGGTGAACTGATTCAGGTCCTCGTCGAAACTTGCGTCGGGAAACACGCGCGTCAGCAAGCCGATCGCCAGTGCGTCGCGCGCGGCGATCTTTTCGCCCAGGAACAGAATTTCGCTTGCGCGTCCGACCCCGACGTAGCGCGGCAGCCAGTAGGCTGCTCCCGACATCGAGTTGATTGCGCGACTGACGCGGATGTCGCCGATAAAAGCGCTTTCGGCGGCGACCCGGAAGTCGCACGCCAGGATCAGGTCGAACGCCGCGCCGTATGCGTACCCGTGCACTGCGGCGACGACCGGGATTCGCATCGCGCGGATTCGCTTGATCATCGCGTGATGCCCCGCGCGCATCTCGTCCAGCGGATGCCGCTTGCCGCCCATCCCGGCCAAATCGTCGCCGGCCGAGAACGCGCGGCCCGCGCCGCGAAACACGACCGCGCGCGCATCGGCGCTCTCACGCGTCAGCACGTGGTTGATTTCCTCGAGCATCTTGAACGTGAACGCGTTGAGCTTGTCGGGACGGTTGAACGTGATCGTCACTGCGCCCGCGTTCTTTTCCAGCCTGATTTGTTCGTAGTTCATGGCTGCGTGTTCCTTGAAATGGACGGTTCCTTGATATGCAATATAGTCGATGTTAGCCTCGCGACGACGTTAAATTTGCGACGTCCGCCGCCGCAACAGGCCGTCGACCCGGTCTCCAGGCACGATACTCCAGACCAAATGACCTCCGCACGCATCATGCGACTTCCCGAGTTCATCGCGGTTGGTCCCGGACGCACCGGCACCACCTGGCTGCATCGCGTGCTCGACGGCCACGTCGATTTGCCGTACGGCGTCAAGGAGACGCAGTTCTTCAACACCTTCTACGCGAAGGGCATCGACTGGTACGCGCATCATTTTCGCTATGCGACCGGCGCGCGCAAGATTGCGGAAATCTGTCCCTACTTCA
>DASQHV010000602.1:0-4723 GCA_035631915.1 Candidatus Acidiferrales bacterium
GTGATCGCGGCCACCAATCAGAACCTGGAGACGCTGGTTGCGGCGCGCAAATTCCGCGAGGACCTGTACTTCCGCCTGCGCGTCATTCCGATCGGGATGCCGGCGCTGCGCGAGCGGCGCGAAGATATCGCGGAGCTGACCGACTACTTCGTCAGCAAGGCCTCGCAGGAAATGGGCGCGCGGGCCAGCACCATCAGCCCGGAGGCGCGCGCCAAGCTGGAGGCATACGACTGGCCGGGCAACGTGCGCGAGCTGGAAAATGCGGTGATGCGCGCGGCGCTGCTGGCGCCCGGCACCACGATTCGCGCCGAAGATATCGAGGTCGCACGTCCGGGCGCGGCGGCCACCGCAGGCATCGCACCGGACGACGGCGCCGGGTTGAGCGATCTGGTTTCGGCGCGAATTGCGGGATGGTTTGACGCGCCGGGCGGCGAGGAACCGCGCGACCTGTATCACCGGCTGGTCGAGGAGATTGAGCGGCCGCTGGTGGAGCTGGCGCTCAAGCGCGCCGGCGGCAACCAGGTGCGGGCGGCGCGGATGCTCGGACTGAATCGAAACACGCTGCGCAAGAAGATCACCGATCACAAGATCGTCCTGACCAAGATTCCCGGCGGATGACCCGCATACCCTCGCACTTCTACGCGATGATCGACGCGGCCGGCGGGCACGATCCGGTCGCGCTGGCAGACACGATGCTCGAGGCTGGCGCACGAATCATGCAACTGCGCCTGAAAGATTTGCCCGCACGCGACCTGCTGGCCGTCGCGCGGCAGATCGCCGCTCGATGCCGTCAGCGCGGCGCGATTTTCATCGTGAATGACCGCGTCGATATCGCGATGCTCGCGGGCGCCGACGGAGTGCATCTCGGTCAGCACGATCTGCCGCTCGAAGCGGCGCGGCGCGTGGCCGGCGACGCGATGATAGTGGGCATCTCGACGCACAACGTCGAGCAGGCGCGCGCAGCGGAGACCGGCGGCGCCGACTACATTGGATTCGGGCCGATGTATCCCGGCGGCCTGAAGAACATCACGCTCGGAAAGGGATTGGCCGCGCTCCGCGAGATGCGCGCCGCGGTGAAGATTCCAATCGTCGCGATCGGCGGAATCACGGAGGCGAGAGTGCCCGAGTTACTCGACGCCGGCGCCGACGCCGCAGCGATTATCACGGACGTACTGGACGCGCCGGACGTCGGTGCGAAGGTTCGCGCGATCCTGGCACTGGCGCGGAACTGAGGCGCCCTGCCTTCGCTCGCGCGCAGTTCAGTCTAGGCAGCAGTGGCGGCGCGCGCGAGGCGAAGCCGGGTGCGAGCCTGCTCCGACTCGAACGGCAGGCACGCGAGCGTCGCCACCATTCCGAAGCCGCACAGCACGATGCAGATCACGAACGCGCTCGAGTAGCTTCCGCTGACGTCGAAGATCCGCCCGAGCATCATCGGGCCGATGAACGCACCCGCGGTATTAAAGATGCCCGCGACGCCGCCGATCGCGCCGAAGCGCTTCAGCCCGAGCGAGTCCGCCGTCAGCAGCGGAATCAGCACCAGCGGCGCGCCGAGCGTCAACCCGTAGATCGCGACGAACGGGTAGAGCAACAGGTGATCGCGCGCGCCGAAGATCAACAGCATACCGATCGCGGCGCCAATAAAGTTCACCGCGAGCGCGATCCGCGCGCTCACGCGGTCGGCGGCGAAGCCCATCCCCAACTTGCCCATGGTTGTGAACAGGAAGACGACGCTCAGCATCCCGGCCGCGAAGGTCTCCCGGTAGCCGAGACCGATCAGGTACGGGATGAAATGCAGGCCGACGCCGGCCGCCATCGTCGCGTAGAGAAATTGCGCGGCGCAGAGCATCCAGAAAGAGCGCGTGCGCATCGCTTCGGAGAGTTCGAAGCCAGGCAAGGCGTCGGCGCGCTCGGAGACCGAGATTGTTTCGCCCGGAGCGTCGTCGGGCCGAGTTTTGATCACGAGCAGAACAAGCGGAATCGCAACCACGACCATCGGGATCGCCAGGGTCACATAGCCGACGCGCCACGACCCGCCCCAACTGATGGCGTGGCTGGCGACGATCGCCATCACTGCGCCGCCGAACGAGGTCCCGGCGAAGGTCATGCCCATCGCGAGTCCGCGCTTCGCGCCGAACCAGTTGGCGACGACCAGCGACGCGGGCAGCAACGTCGCCGCGCTCAGTCCGACACCCATCATCAGGTACGCGGTTAGCAGAACCGAAAACGTATTCGCCTGACTCGCGAGCAGCCACGCGGCAGCCGAGGTGGCGGCGCCGGCAACGATAACCAGCCGTGCTTCAACTCGATCGAGCAGCCATCCGATGAGCGGACCGCTAAGTCCGGCGGAGACTGCGAGCAGGCTCTGCAGTGAAGAGACTTTGGTGCGGCTCCAGCCGAAGTACTTGATCAGCGGTGGGATGAATACGCTGCCGGTGTTGTAGCCGGAACCGAAGATCAGCAGCAGCGTGACGAACAGGCTGGCAACGATTATCCAGCCCTGGCGCTCCCTGTCGGTCATCAGGATTCTCCCGGCGGGTTTCCCGCAATCGAAACGCTGTTGCGGGCCGCGACGAGACTTATAGCCGCCCCGCAAGTAGTCGTCGAGGGTGGAAGATCACGCTGCGGCAGCCGCCAGCGCGCGTCGCGACTGCTCGACCTCGAGCGGCAGGCACATGAATGCGCCGCCCCCCGCGACGACCGACATGAGCGCGAACATTTCCAGCGCCACCGCGTAGCTGCCGCTGACGTCGAAAATTCTGCCTGCCAGCACCGGGCCGAGCGCGCCGCCGATAGTCGCGAAGATTGCGGAGAGGCCCATCACGGAGCCGAGCCGTCGCAGACCCATCGAATCCGCCATCACCATCGGAACCAGCACCAGCGGCGCGCCGAGCGTCAAGCCGAAGACCGCGACGAACGCAGCCAAGCAGATGCGATTGTGCGCGCCCAGCGCCAGCGCGATACCGACGCCAGCCAAGGTGAAGTCGAGCGCGAGCGCGATGCGCGCGCTGACGCGGTCCGCGAACAGGCCCATCGCGAGTTTGCCGACCGAGGTGAACAGAAACACCAGGCTCATCATTCCCGCCGCGAACGAAGCGCTGTAGCCGATTCCGATCAGGTACGAAATGAGATGGAGCACTGCGCCGCCGCCGACTGCGGCGAACATGAAATCGGCAATCGAGATCATCCAGAATGAGCGGCAGCGCACCGCGTCGCGAATCTCGAGACCGGGCAGCTCGATTCGGGGCGCATCGGAGGCGGCGCTGGCGGGCGCGGAGTCGGGCGGGCGCGAGCGCACTGTCAAGATGATCAGCGGCACCACGATCACCAGCATCGGCACCGCCATCGCGACATAGCCGCCGCGCCAGCCGTGTCGCGCGACCACATAGTTGGCGACGATCGTCATCCCGGTGCCGCCGAGAGAGGTGCCGGCGAGCGCGACGCCCAGCGCAATCCCGCGGCGCGCGCCGAACCAGTTGGCGATCACGATCGAGCAGGGCATCGTGGTCGAGGCAGTCGCGCCGACGCCCATCACGACGTACGCGGCGAGCATCGCGGCAAACGAGTCGGCGCGGCTCGCGGCGAAAAATGCGAGCGCCGTGGTCACTGCGCCGGCGACGATTACGATGCGCGCTTCGATTCGATCGAGCAGCCATCCGATGAACGGCGCGCTCGCGCCCGCCGCAATCGAGGCCGCGCCCGCGAGCGTCGAGAGTTGCGCGCGCCGCCAGCCAAAATGCTTCAGCAGCGGCGTGAAGAACACGCCCGCCGTATCGAAGCCGCCGCCGAAGACCAGGAACAGCGTGACGAACAAGCTCGCGACGATGATCCATCCGCGCCGTTCGGTATTCGACATGACTGTGCAAGCCCGCCGCGAACTTCAGATCGCGCGCCGTCGTCCGCTATTCGAGCGCGCTCATCGGAATGTAGCCTTCGAGACCGCTTTTCATCCTGATTTTCATGTAGTCAAGCGAGAGGCCGACGACGTGGACATTGTGCCCCGTGTGCACCTCGGCGACTTTCTTGCCCCATCGATTGGGCTTGTCGAGCACACCGGCGTCGTGCGTGAGCTGGAAGACCTTGTCGGCCGGGCGCGTCATTTCAACCGCCAACGGATCGAGATACCCGGTCGCGCCGCTCTTGAGCTTGACCTGCAGGAAGTCGCGGGTCGATCCGGTGACCACGACGAACTTGTCCTTGTGAACCTGCTCGAGGTGCTTGCTGTTTTTCGCGGGCGCGGAGAGGACCCACGCGTCGTTGAGGAGCTTGAGGCGCGCGTTGCCGGGTTCGACTTCGACCGCCTTGGGAGTTGCCGCGTGATGCACTGCCGGCTTGGGCTTCGTGGCGGGCGTCGCCATCACGCCGGCTTCGGTTGCCGCGTGCGGCGCGGTTGCGGAGTCGTGCGGCGCGGCCGCAGCGCTCCCAGAGCCAGCGGGCACGATCGAGGTCGCAGGCACATCTTCCTCGGCGACTCCGGCGAACGATACCGACGCAGGCCAACAGGCCAGCGCAAACGCCGAAACCGCGGCGAGCGCCGCGAATCGAATCGCATGAATTTGTCTTGCTGCCATCTTCCTACACCTCTCCTTGCCCCCTCCTCCGCTTTTTCAGATCAGCACGCACCGCACACCGTGCATCGAACCACGTCGCACGGCGGACTCTGATGCTCATGGTGCGCCTTCTTGCGCTCGGCAAGCAGGAACCATTTGTAAATGTGATGGTCGAT
>DASQHV010000603.1:0-2360 GCA_035631915.1 Candidatus Acidiferrales bacterium
CTGAAAGACGCAAAGGCGCTGCTCGACGAGCTGCGCACCTAAGATGCGTTGCATCAAATGCGGGACCGAGGGAATCCCGGGCAAGAAGTTCTGCGCCGAGTGCGGGGGACCGTTGTCGAACCGTTGTTCAAAGTGCGGTTCGGACTGCGCTCCAGAAGCAAGATTTTGCGCTGATTGCGGCGCGGCGCTCGGAGCAGCCGCTTCCGGCAAGCCAACCCGATCCGAAACAACTGCGATTCGGGTGGCCGAGACGCCCGCCCCTGAAAATCTCGAGGGCGAGCGCAAGACTGTCACCGCACTGTTCGCGGATATCAAGGGCTCGACCGAGCTGGAGCAGGACCTCGATCCCGAGGAGGCGCGCGGGATCATCGACCCGGCGCTGAAGCTGATGATCGCGGCGGTGAATCGCTACGACGGCTATGTCGTGCAGAGCACCGGTGACGGCATCTTCGCGATGTTCGGCGCGCCCGTAGCGCACGAGGACCATCCGCAACGCGCGCTCTATGCGGCGCTGCGGATGCAGGAAGACCTACGCCGCTACGCGGCGACGCTGCGCGAGCGCGGGCGGGCGCCGCTCGAAATCCGCGTCGGCGTGAACACCGGCGAGGTCGTGGTGCGAGCGATCCAGACCGCGGCGGGTCACGCCGAGTACACGCCGATCGGGCACACCAACAACCTCGCGTCGCGGATGCAGACGGTGGCGCCGACCGGGTCGGTCGCCGCCACCGAACATACGCGCAGGCTTTGCGAGGGCTATTTCACTTTCCGCTCGCTCGGACCCACGCGGGTCAAAGGCGTAAGTGAAGCCGTAACCGTACACGAGGTCACTGGCCTGGGTCCGCTGCGCACCCGCCTGCAGGCGTCGGCGCGGCGCGGGCTTTCCAAGTTCGTCGGCCGCGAGCCCGAACTCAAGCAGATCAAACGCGCGCTCGAACTCGCAAAGAACGGGCGCGGACAACTGGTCGCCGCGGTCGGCGAGGCGGGAGTCGGCAAATCGCGGCTGTTCTTTGAGTTCCGCGCGGCCGGACAGCCCGGATGCCTGGTGCTCGAGACCTTGTCGGTCTCGCATGGCAAGGCCTCGGCGTATCTGCCGCTCGTCGACTTGCTGAAAAACTATTTCGAGATCACTCCCGATGACGACGCGCGACAGCGGCGCGAGAAAATCGGCGGCAAGATATTGATCCTCGATCGGGCGCTGGAGGACACGCTGCCCTATCTCTTTACCCTGCTCGAAGTGGCGGAGAGTGACGATCAAATCGCGCGGTTGGATCCCGAAATCAGGCGCCGCCGCACGCTGGATGCGATCAAGCGCCTGCTGCTGCGCGAGAGCCTGCATCAGCCGCTGGTCGTCCTCTTCGAGGATCTGCACTGGGTCGATGAAGGGTCCCGCGCGCTGCTCAACTTGCTTGCGGAATCTCTCGGCACGGCGCGGGTGCTGATGCTGGTCAACTACCGGCCCGAGTTCACGCACAACTGGGGCAACAAGACCTACTACACGCAGCTGCGACTCGATCCGCTCGGCACGGAGAGCGGCGAGGAAATGTTGAACGCACTGCTCGGCGACGGCGCCGAACTCGCGCCGCTCAAGCAATTGATCGTCGAGAAGACCGAGGGCAATCCGCTCTTTATCGAAGAGATCGTGCAAGAGCTGTTCGAGCAAGGCACCCTAGTTCGTAACGGCGCCGTCAAGCTCGCCAAGTCTCTTGCCACCATTCAGATCCCATCGACCGTGCAGGCGGTGCTGGCCTCGCGCATCGATCGGCTACCGCCCGAGCAGAAGGACCTGCTGCAGACGTTGGCGATAATCGGCAAGGAGTTCCCTCTCCGACTGGTCAGGGAAGTCTCGGGAAAGTCCGACGATGAGCTCGACGGTCTGCTGGCCGGTCTGCAAACGGCCGAGTTCATTTACGAGCAACCCGCGGTAGGGGACGTCGCGTACGTCTTCAAGCATGCGCTGTCGCAGCAAGTCGCGGCCGGCTCGGCGTTGATGGAACGACGCCGAGTTCTGCACGAGCGCGTTGCGCGCGTGCTGGAAGCGCAATTCCCCGAAACCGTGGAGACTCAACCGGAGCTGATCGCTCACCACTACACGGAAGCGGGGTTGGGTGCGCAGGCAATTCCTTATTGGCAGCGGGCGGGTGAGCGAGCGCTTCAGCGCTCGGCAAATCTGGAGGCCATCGACCACCTCAAGAAAGGGCTCGAATTGCTCGGGTCTCGACCGGACGCGCAGGGGCGAATTGCAACGCAAGAAGCTCAACGTTACTCGCTCCTAGTAGTACTTGGTGAAGCGCAGTTCCAGGCAGGCGAATTCCTTGAAGCCCGCGAAACGCTTCTGCGTGCTGCCGATGTTGCCCAGTCAC
>DASQHV010000604.1:0-1667 GCA_035631915.1 Candidatus Acidiferrales bacterium
CTTGTCGATCTGATCGAACGCCGTGAAGGTGGCGAGCTTCTTCGACGCCAGCACCTTGGTGATTGCCGCGGTCAGCGTGGTTTTGCCGTGATCGATATGTCCAATCGTGCCCACGTTCGCGTGCGGCTTGGTGCGTTCAAATTTTGCCTTGCCCATGATGTATCCTCCGCTTGAGGCTTTTCCTTACCAGTCGTTATGCGCGCGCGCGCGTGTCGCCGCCTTCGGCGTTGCGCGCCGTCAATTCTTCGAAAATCGCCCGCGGCACGGGCTCGTACACGCCGAACTGCATGGTGTAGGTCGCGCGTCCCTGCGTCATCGAGCGCAGCCGCGTCGCGTAGCCGAACATCGTCGCCAGCGGCACCCGCGCCTCGATCACCTGCGCGCCCGCGCGGTTCTCCATGTCCAGGATTTTGCCGCGCCGCCCGCTGAGATCGCCGATCACTTCGCCCATGAACTCCTGCGGCGTCACGACTTCGACTTCCATCACCGGCTCGAGCAGGATCGGATCGGCGCGCTCGCAACATTCCTTGAACGCCATCGAGCCCGCGATCTTGAACGCCAGCTCCGACGAATCGACTTCGTGGTACTTGCCGTCCAGCACGGTGGCCTTGATATCCACCATCGGATAGCCCGCGACCACGCCGTTTTCCATCGCTTCCTGAATTCCGTCTTCGATCGCCGGAATGAAGTTGCGCGGAATCGAGCCGCCCTTGGTCCCGTCCTCGAACTCGAAGCCGCCGCCCTTGCCGAGCGGTTCGATCCGGAGCTCGACGACGCCGAACTGCCCGTGGCCGCCGCTCTGGCGGACGAACTTGCCCTCGGCTTCGGACGCCTTCCTGATGGTCTCGCGGTAGGCGACCTGCGGCTTGCCGATATTCGCGTCGACTTTAAATTCGCGCAGCATGCGATCGACGATTATTTCGAGATGCAGCTCGCCCATTCCGGAAATCAGCGTCTGCGCCGTCTCCTTGTTCACGCTCACCCGGAACGACGGGTCTTCCTTGGCGAGCTTCTGCAACGCCTCGGACAGCTTCTCCTGGTCGGCCTTGGTCTTGGGCTCGATCGCGATCTGGATTACGGGTTCGGGGAACTCAATCGATTCCAGAATTATCGGATGGTCGGCGTCGCACAGCGTGTCGCCGGTGGTCGTGTCGCGCAGTCCGACCGCGCAGATGTCGCCGGCGAAGACCTCGGTGATGTCCTCGCGCTTGTTGGCGTGCATCTTGACCATCCGCCCGATTCGCTCGCGCTTGCCTCGCGTGGAATTGAACAGCGACGAGCCGCTCTCCAACCGTCCCGAATAAACCCGGATGAAAGTCAGCGTGCCCATGTACGGATCGTTCATGATCTTGAACGCGAGCGCCGAGAACGGCGCGTCGTCGCGCGGCCAGCGCTCTTCCATCTTGCCGTCGACCTTGCCCACCACCGGCGGCAGATCCATCGGCGAGGGCAGGTACTCGACCACCGCATCCAGCATCGGCTGCACGCCCTTGTTGCGAAACGCGGAGCCGAGCAGCACCGGCGTCAGCGCGATCTTCAGGGTCGCCGCGCGAATCGCCGCGCGGATCTTGTCGGCGTCGGGCACCTTGCCTTCGAGGTAGAGCTCCATGATGTGCTCGTCGTGGTCGGCGAGCGTCTCGATCAGCTTGTCGCGGTAACCGGCGACT
>DASQHV010000605.1:0-5084 GCA_035631915.1 Candidatus Acidiferrales bacterium
TCACGGCAAAACCACTTCGACCGCGATGATCGCCCACATCCTGAACGCGGCGGGGCGCGACCCCTCGCTGCTGGTCGGCGGAGTCGCCAAGGACTTCGGCTCCAACTATCGAATCGGCGCGGGCCGCGACTTCGTGATCGAGGGCGACGAGTACGACACGGCGTTTTTCGACAAGGGCCCCAAGTTTCTCCACTATCGCGCGCACGGCGCGATAATCACCGCCGTTGAATTCGATCACGCCGACATCTACCGCGACCTCGACCACGTGAAATCGAGCTTCCGCGCGCTCAGCGATCAGATGGACTCCTCGCGCGTGCTCGCCGTATGCGCCGACTCGCGAGACGCGCTCGACGTCAGCGCGAACACTCGCGCACGCCGGCTCACGTTCGGGCTGCGCGAAGGGGAGTTTCGCGCCGCCGACGTGACCGTCGGCGCCGACGGCGCACGTTTCTCGATCGTTCGCGGAGCCGCCACCATAGTCCGCGGATTGCACTTGCCGATCGGTGGCCGCATGAATGTTGCGAACGCGCTCGGCGCTTACGTGTTGCTCAACGCTTTCGACATCCCCGACGATGAAATCGCGCGCGGCCTCAAAACGTTTCAAAGCGTCGTCCGCCGCCAGGAAGTTATCGGCGAGGCCGCGGGCGTGACCGTCGTCGACGACTTCGGGCATCATCCGACTGCGATCGCCGTCACGCTGGAGGCAATCGCGGAGCGCTTTCCCGCGCGCCGGATTCTCGCCGCCTTCGAGCCGCGCTCGAACTCCGCGCGCCGCAACGTCTTTCGCGACGGCTTCGAAACCGCGTTCGATCGCGCGTCGCGCGTTTACTTCGGTCCCGTGTTCTTCAAGGAGAACGATCCGATCCCGGCCGAAGATCGCCTCCAGACCGGCGCGCTTGCCAAAGCGATCGCGGCGCGCGGACCGCACGCCGTAGCCTGCTCGTCGAACGACGAAATACTCGAGCTGATGCTGGCCGACGCACGCGCCGGCGACGTCGCCGTCTTCATGTCCAACGGCCCCTTCGACGGCTTGAAGGATCGCTTTCTTCTGGCGTTGAAGAAAAAGGGCGGCGGCGCGACCGCTCAGTAGCCGAGGTTCGGATCGACCACGTTCAGCAGCGGACGCCTGGCGACGAATCGGCGCAGATTGTCGGCGAACAACTCGCACGCCTTGTCCATGTAGGTGCGATTCGCGCCCGAGATGTGTGGCGTCAGGATCGTGTTCTCCAGCTCCCAGAGCGGACTCTCGGCCGGCAGCGGCTCGCGCTCGAACACGTCGAGTCCGGCGCCGCCGATCGCGCCCGACTTGAGCGCCGCGACGAGCGCACTCTCGTCGATCACCTCGCCGCGTCCGATATTCACGATGTACGCGTCCGGCTTCATCGCGCCAATCTCGCGCGCGCCGATAAATTTCCGCGTCGTCGCCGTCAGCGGCAGCGTTACCGAAACGTAGTCGCTCTCGCGCAGAATCTCCTCGCGCTGGTCCGGCCCGAAGAAGAGTTCGGGAATCGAGCCCGCCGGATCACCCAGTCCGGTGGGACACCATCCGTTGTCCGCCTTGTCGCCGGGATCGCGCTTCAGCGCCAGCACCGTCATCCCGAATGCCGCCGCCAGCCGCGCCGTCTCGCGCCCGATCGATCCGTAGCCGACGATGCCGATGGTCTTGCCGCGAATCTCGTCGATGCTGCCGCGGAACTGCCCCGAGCGCATCCACTCGTGCCGCATCTGCGCGCGCATCGAAAGGTGCATCCGGTGCGCATACGCGAGCATCGACGCCAGCGTGTACTCCGCGATCGGCGTCGCATGAATTCCGCTGGCGGTCGTGAGCGCAGTGTTGCTCTCGATCAGCGGCTGCGACAGCGCGTGATCCGCGCCCGCGCTCAGCAGTTGAATCCACTTGAGGCCGGGCGCGTGCTTCGCGATTTCCGGCGGCGTGATGAACGTCAGCATCACGTCGCAGCCGTCGCGAGTCAGCGCGAAAACTTCTTCCGCCGAGCGGGCCGGCCGATCGACTATCTCGGCCCCCGGCGCAGCCGCGGCGATCGCCGCGCGATGCCCCGGCTGGAGCGCCACCGTTGATACGATCTTCATGGCTGATTGACGCTGAAACTTTCGCACGCTGATGCGCGTCCTTCAAGAAGAAAGCGCGCGCGCAAAAGCGCCGACTCAACGGGCGGAATCCTCAGCTTGAGCGTTTGAGGCCGCCGTCCTATGATTCCAATAGACGGCCCAACGCGCGACGGGCGGTGCGAAATGAAGCTTAGCAAAATCATCACACTCGGCGCGGCCGCCGGCCTGACTTTCGCGCTGACGCATCTCGCGGTCGCGCAGATGCCGAACGCTCCGGCGCCGAATTCGCAGATTCAGGGCCCTGCGTCGGGCTCGCAGGAGGGTGACGAGGCGACGCTCGAGATCGCGCCGCAGCCGGGCGCAGTGGCGCCCCGGCCCGCAGTCAAGGAACTCCCGAGCGATCGCGCGTTTCAACCCGGCCAGGACGACACGTCCTCGATCGATCCGAATTTTCGGCCCAACGCGACGCAGAACGGTAACGACTACAATGGCGACGGCCGCCGCTTGCATCGACGCCCTTACCTCGGCATGACGGTCGAGTACTCGACGCAGTGCTACCTCGGCATGGAAGAACACGGCCTCGAAGTCGTCACTCTCGACCCGAACAGTCCGGCGTCGCAGGCGGGGCTGCACGCGAGGACCGGACTGACCGGCGTCGGTGCGGCGGTGGGTACGTTGTCGGCAATAATTCCGGGCGGTGAGATTCTCGCCAACAAGGCGCTCGCCGGTACGGGAGCGATGGGCATGGCTGGTGATTTGATCGTTGCGGTTGACGACCGGCGCGTGCGCAGCCAGGGCGACCTCGACGACGCGATGGCGCGCCTCAAGCCTGGCGACACGATGTACCTGACTGTGATTCGTCCCGAGGGCACCGGTCACAAGACGCTGAAAGTCGCGATTCGGGTTGGCGCCGTTGGCCAGCCGATGGCGAATGCGGCCCCGCCGCTTGCGCCCGGCGGCGAGAGTTTCACGCACTAGATCGCGCCCGCGGTTCGCCGCTTCCCACAAGACCGATTCCGGCCGCTATTTTTTCGCTTGTGACTCGCGCGCATCGGATTTACTATCGCCGCATCGCACAACCCTCGGCTTGAGGTGATCGGCAATGCGCTGCCAGAGATTCCTCATTGACGCTTCGCTCGTCGTGGGATTGGTCGCGTCCGCCGTCTTCTCCGCAGCGCTCGCGCTCGCAGACAGCGCGCCTCCACCTGGTTCGATCGCATCGCAAGGCACCGGCGGCGCCGAAACTCCGCGCCTCCCCGCGGGACAGCCCACCGACTCCGCGACGCTCGAGATCGCGCCGCAGCCTACAACGCTTGCGCCGGCGAACAAGGCCGACGACTTGCAGCATCAACCCGCGCCGCGCGAGGGCGAGGACATCGCGACGCTCAACAAGAATTGGCATCCGCCTGATCGCGACGATCGTGACGACGGCCGCGTGCCGTACCTCGGCATCGAGCTCGAATCCACCACCGAGTGCTACCTCGGTATGGAGGAGCACGGCTTCGAAGTGGTGCGCGTCTATCCGAATAGTCCCGCGGACCGCGCCGGACTGCACGCGCGCACTGCCAGCACTCCGCTCGGCGATTTCGAGTCGCTGGCGATCTTCACGATTCCGATGCTGCGGCGGTCGGGTGCGCTCGGCATGGACGGCGACTTGATCATCGCGGTGGACGATCGCCGCGTCCGCACCGAACACGACGTCGAGGCGGCGCTCGACCGTCTGCGCCCCGGCGACACAACTTATATCACCGTCATTCGGCCGGAGGTCGGCGGCGGCCATCGCACGATGCGCGTGGCATTGCACGTCGATCAGACCATCAAGGCGGCGCCGAACTAGAAGTTGCGCCGCGCGATTGCGATCGTCATCCGCGCCTTCGCGCAGCATTTTCTGCTATCATTTTCCGGACGCCACGGCGTGTGCGGCCCTCGCGCGCATCGCCGTAGGGCGTAGTTGCGTATTGGGGAAGGCGAATTTGCAGCGAAGCCTGAAAGAAGCGGCCGGCGAACTCGAAGCGCGTCTCGCCGCCAACACCGAACGGCGCTTCCCGGTGATGGGTCTGCGCGGAGCCGCGGGCGCGTTGATGCTGCGCGAGATGGCGCTACGGCTGCGCCGTCCCATCATCGCGGTCGCGTCGACCGCGGCCGAGGCCGAGGCGCTCGCCGGCGAGACCGCGTTCTTTCTCGACGAGTCGCTCGACGGCGACGCGGCGCTCCGCCGCGTTCATCTGCTGCGCTCCTGGGAAGTGAAGCCGATGGCGCAACTGTCGCCGCCGCCTGACGCGCAGGTCTCGCAGTTGGCGGCGCTGTTCGCGATGCTGCGCAACGAGTCCGTGCTGGTCGTCACCTCCGCCGAAGCGTTGATGACGCGCACCATCCCGCGCGCCGTCTTCGACGATTCGGTCGTCACCGTTGGCCTGGGCGACCGCCTCGATCTCGACGCCCTGGTCGACGCGCTCGCGTCGTGCGGCTACCAGCGCGTGCCGCAGACCGAGGAAGCCGGCGACTTCAGCGTGCGCGGCGGCATCGTCGACGCGTACTCGCCGCTATACCGCAACCCCGTCCGCATCGAGCTCGAGGACGACGTCGTCACCTCGCTTCGACACTTCGACGCCGCGAGCCAGCGCTCCGCCGACGAATTGACCGCCGCGACGATCATCCGCACGCGTTTTTTGCCGCCCGCCGCGCTCGGCGACGTGAAGCTGCGCGACACGGTTGCGCTGCGCGCCGCTGAAATCGGGATGGTGCGCAAGGAGGCCGCCGAGTTGTCCGAGACGCTCGAGAACGGCCTGCTGTTCCCCGGCGCCGAACTGCTGATGCCATTTGCGTACGGGCGCGCGCTCGACACGATCTTCGACTACGCGTCGCCGCGCGCACTGCTGTGGCTGGTCGATCCCGGCCGGATTCTCGGCGAGGCGAATCGCTTCGCGGAGCTGGTCGCCCGCGAATCCGCCGCCGCGGCCGAGCGTCCCAGCTTTCATCCCGCGCCCACTGCGTTGTTCCTCGGCGCCGACGAG
>DASQHV010000606.1:0-2946 GCA_035631915.1 Candidatus Acidiferrales bacterium
GTGCAGATAGCCGTGATTGCCGATTTCGTGGCCGTCGGCAACGAGGCCCTCGACGATCTGAGGATACGTCTCGGCGCTATGGCCGGGGATGAACCACGTCGACGGGAGTTTGAACTCACGCAGCATCGCCAGCAGCCGCCCGGCGCCGACGCGGCCGAACTCGCCGCGCGAGATTGCGCTGAGAGAAGTCGCGCGGAAGCCGCCTAGCCACAGCGAAATCGCGTCGAAGTCGAAGGTGAGGCAGACGGAGATTTTTTTGTCCATGAGCGAACTCTGCGCGCGGCTCGTGCTCAGGTGGGTTTCTCGCGCGACAACGCCTCGACCTTCTCAAGGCGCTCCTGCAGCTTCTTGTGGTCCTCGCGCAACTTGTCGAGATCCTCGCGCAGTCGCTGCCCCTCCTCGACGCGCGAGCGGCCCTCATTAATCGACGCGATTGCGGAGTTCGCATTGCGCTGGATGCGGCCGTCGAGGTCGCGGCCAGCCAGCCGCCGCAGCGCGGGCAGCGCACGCACGTCGCCAATCTCGGCCAGCGCGCCCGGCACGCGTATCCGCATCGTGAAATCGCGATCGTCGACCAGCGGCGTGAGCGCGTCGAGAATTTCGGGGCGGCGGTTCTCTTTCACCGCGGCGATTCGCGCCAGCGTTCCCACCGCTGCGGCGCGCGTTCGCGGCGGCCGGCCGTACTTCGCATAGTCGCGCGCGACCTCGATCGCACGTTCGTCGCGCAACTCCGCCATCCCGGCCAGTGCATGCGTGCGGATCGTTTCCAGGTACGAATCGCGTCCCAGCGCGTCGACCAGATGCGCCCACGCGCGCGAGTCGCGCGTTTTTGCAAGCGCCAGCGCGGCTTCGGCCTCGACGAAGTAGCTCGCGTCGCCCTTCTCGACAATCGCCGCCAGCGCCGACGCGGCCCGCTCGTTGTCGCGAAAATTTCCGAGCGCGCGCACCGCCGCCCGGCGCGCCTTAGGATGCGCGAGCTTGAGTCCTTCGAGCAGCGCGTCGAGCGCCGCTGCCGTGCGAATCGCTCCCAGCGCCGTGGCAGCGTCGGCCTGCACGCCCCAGAATTTGTCGTTCAGCATCGCCTCGCGCAGCGCCGCTGTCGCCTGCGGACTTCCTTCGTTACCGAGCTCGCGCGCGGCGGCCGCACGGCCGATCGCTTCCGGCGCATGCCGCAGTTCGGTCTCGAGCGCCTCGCGCCCGCGCTTGTGCTTGAGCGTTTTCAGCACGTCATGCTCGGGATCGAAGCGCACCGCCTTCGGCGCCTTGTCCATCGCGAAGGTGAAGCCCTGTTCGCGTTCCTTGATCTCGACGCGATGCCGCGTCTCGACGCCCTCCGCGTCCATCAGCGCGATGGTGACCGGAAATTTGAAGATGCCAATCGTGTCGCTCGTCTTCTGGGTCTGCTTGACCGTGATGCCGAGCAGCTTCTTCTTGTCGTCGAAGGCGC
The DNA here is from genome assembly GCA_035631915.1 of Candidatus Acidiferrales bacterium. Taxonomy (GTDB): domain Bacteria; phylum Desulfobacterota; class Binatia; order Binatales; family Binataceae; genus Binatus. Next base: position 1,448 of record DASQHV010000606.1, read on the forward strand.
TCGTTACTTCGATTTCGGGATGACCTTCCTTGTAGACCCACTGGTCGAAGAAAAAATCCAGGTTGCGGCCGGTGGTCTCCTCGAACGCGCGCTGCAAGTCTTGAGTGATCACATTCCCGCCGCGGTTGCGCGCGCAGTATGCGTTGAGCGAGCGATAGAACAGCTCGTCGCCGACGCCGCGCCGCAGCATGTGCAGCACCAGGCTGCCCTTCTCGTACAAATGGCGATCGAACAACTCGATCGGCGTGCGATAGCGGTTGCACACGATCGGCCGGCGGTAGTGATTGCCGTCCTCATCGAGATACGCCTCGCGATCCTGACGAACATTCCACGCGAACTCGTCGGCGCCCAGATTTTCCTCGCACCACAACGCTTCGAAATACGTCGCAAAGCCCTCGTTCAGCCACGCGTGTGCCCAGTCGCGGCAGGTCAGCAGGTCGCCCCACCATTGATGGGCCAGCTCGTGCGCGACCAGCGGGTCGCTCTTGAAGTCGAGATGCGCGCGCGCGTCGTGCAGGGTGTCGGCGGTCTGCGTCGTCGCCGAGGTATTTTCCATCCCGCCGAAAATAAAATCGCTGACCGCCACCTGCGCGTACTTCGCGTAAGGGTAGGGCACGCCGATGATGCGCTCGAAAAACTGGATCATCCGCGGCGTGTTGCCGAATGCGCGCCGCGCGTCCTCCTCGCGCCCGGGATGAACGTAGTAGGTGACGGGCGTGTCGCCTGCGCGCTCCTCGATCATCGCGAACTCGCCGCACGCCAGCGTGATCAGGTAGGTCGAGTGCGGGACGTCATGACGCCAGTGAAAGGTGCGGGTCTTCGCCGCGGCGTTCGCAGTCGTCGCGACCAGCGCGCCGTTGGAGACCGCGGTGAATTTCTCGGGCACCGTCGCGATCACTTCGCTGGTCGTGCGGTTGTTCGGGTAGTCGTAGCACGGGAACCAGTAGCGCGAGTCCTCGTCCTCGCCTTGCGTCCACGCCTCAACCGGCTTGTCGGGATAGGCCTCGTCGGGTCCAACGAAGTAGAGTCCGCGCCGCGGATTGCCCGCGTAATCGATCGCGAGTTCGATCTCCTCGCCAGCCTTCAGCGCGTGTGGCATCGCGATCTTAAGCTTGCCGTCGGCGGGCTCGAAGGCCGTGCTCTCGCCGCTGGCGCGCACCGCCCGAATCTCAAGTTCGGTGGCGTCGAATTCCAGGCGTTCGAGCGCGTCGACGATCGCGGTCAGGCGATGTGTCGCGGTGCCCGCGATGCGCTTGGCTTCGAAGTCGAGCGTGACTTCCAGCTTGATGTGGCTGATGTTCGCGACGCGATCGCGCGCCCATTTCGGTTCGACGTGTTCAGGTTGAAACGCACGCCGGCCGCGCGCGAGCGCAAAGCCAAACGTCTCGCTATCGCCAAGTTCTCTCGCCAGCAAATCGAAATCCCGCGGCTTATGCATGGCGGCGATCCTACGAACCGCGCCCGCCCCGCGCAAACGGGAAGGAGCCATTGGATGCGGG
>DASQHV010000607.1:0-3249 GCA_035631915.1 Candidatus Acidiferrales bacterium
TCGAGCGCGGCGCTCGCGTCGCAATCGCGTTGACCGATCCTGCCGAGATGCTCGTCGCACTCTTCGGTGCATTCGACGCCGACGCACTTACGTTCCCGCATCTCGGCTCGCCGCCAAAAGAAGTGCTGGACGCTTTCGTTCCCGATTTGGTCGTCGGCGAGAATCTTCCAGACACCGCGGCGTCGAAGGCGACCTTCGATGAGATCATGTCGGGCCCGGGAAAGGCGCGGATCGGACGCCCCGACTTCAGAACTCCGATCCTCGCGATGGCACGGCCCGACGGTCGCGGTGAGACCTTGCACAACCATCGCACGCTGGTGGCGATGGGAATTTCGGTAGGCGCGTTCTACCTGCTGGCCGAGGACATCTCTCTCCTGCTCCTGGAGCCGCCGACCAACTGGTACACGCTCGCGATGCTGCTCGGCGCCATGAATCGTGGCGCGACAATTTACGCGGGTTGGGGCGGCTCGCTGCCGAATCTGCCGGCCAAGCTCGACTACGCAGTTTGCGGATGGGACCGCGCCGGCTTGCTGCTCGACGAGGGCAATGCCGAAGTTCTTGCGGGGCGAATCGCCGCGGGCCTGATCGTCGGTATCGAACAGTCGTTCAGCACGTCGCGTCGTTTGCGGATCGCGCGCAGAATTCGCGGCGACGTTCTGACTCTGCTCGGCCGCAACGACCTCGGCCCGATCGTTGGCAGTCATCCGGCGTGGTTCCTGAACGATGCGGTGGGGATCCCGCTTCCGAGCGTCGATTTGCGCCCGCTCAACCCCACCGACGGGACGCCGCTCAACATCGGCTGGGAAGTCGTCGATTCGGCGGAGCTTGGCGTCAAGTCCGCGCTGGCGCCGGCGGGCGGTACGGTGATTGACGGGTGGTTGCGTTCGGGACTGATCGCGCAGATCGATCCGACCGGGTTTTTCTTCCTGCTCCGCGACAGCCGCGTGCGGCCCGTGTGACGCGCGCTATTTGCCGCTGGCAGTCCGAAACGCGCCGCTCTCGAAACGCGCCACCGCGCGATCTATCCGTCCGACGAAACCGTCGCGCCCCGTCTCCTCGACCACGCTGACCGTGCGCGCGTAGTCGTCGCAGTATCGGCAATCGCGGCATCCTATGCGGCAGTCGTGCTTCTTCAGAAAAAATTCGGCGAACCCGGCGAGCGACCTATTAGGAATGCGCACCGGCAAGCGTCCGTACGGTTCCAGATGATCGAACCCCAGGATAAGATCGTTGAGGTCGCCGTCGTAGCGGCGCTCCGCATACGCCTTCGTCAGCCGCTCGACCCACGGCCGATCCATCTCGCGTCCCGCCAGCTTGAATCGATCGATTCCGATCTCTTCGTACAGGCCCATGTCCTCGGGCCTTATCCACGGCGACTTCAGCATCTGCCCCGGGTCGCGCGCCTTCTCGCCCGAGCACCACATGAGCGGATAGTCGACGTAGGTGCCCAACTCGATACTCTCACCGGAGTGCGAAACCAGGTTGATGTGATATTGACGAATCGGGCATTGCAACAAGCATCCAACGTTCGCGAGCAAGACGATTTCCGCGCGCGTGCGTTTGCGGATTTGCGTGAGCAGCGGGAAATCGCGGTTGATGAACTCGGGCAGGTAGAGCACGCTCGCGCCCTGGCGCTCGAAAAACTGCGCCTTGTCCACGCTGTCGATCGCAACCGCCGTCGAGACCGCGATCTTGAGGTGCGGGAAGCGCTTGTGCGCGAAGGCGATCAGGTACGGATTCGAAAGCACGATGCCTTCGACGCCGACCTCGTCAAGCCATCCGAGGTGCTCCACGAGCCAGCGCTGTCCCTCGGCAGTGAACTCGCGATTACCGAGACAGGCGACGTTCAGGCAGTAGAAGAATGCGATTCCCTTGTCGCGCGCCGATGCGACGTACGCCGCAAGCTCGTCAGCCTTCGGTTGCGCCAGCCATTGCTGAGCGCGCAGCCCCAAGTCTCCGGCCACTGCGCCATATAGATGATCGATCGGATAGGGACTGACCGTGTCGAGAAAACCGCTCTGAAAGACTGCGGGAACAACGAGCTTCATCGGCTCACTGTTCCCGCGCGTCGATCGTGCTGCGCTTCATCGAGTCGGGCCGGTTCAGATGCCCAGAACGTGAATCGACATGGCGGCCGCTTCGCCGCGCACCATGCCTCCTCCATTCTCAGTGAGGCCGATCTTTGGATTCGCGACCTGGCGCTTGCCGGCTTCGCCGCGGAGCTGCCAGAAGATTTCGCAGATTTGCGCCACGCCGGTCGCGCCCACCGGATGACCCTTCGCGAGCAGACCGCCCGACGGATTCACCGGGATGCGCCCGCCAATTTCAGTCACGCCGTCGTCGATCATCTTGCCGCCCTCGCCGGGCTTGCAGAGACCGAGCTCCTCGTAGGTCATCAACTCGGCCGGCGCCGACGCGTCGTGCAGCTCGATCACGCTGAGGTCTTTGGGTCCGACCCCGGCCTTCTCGTAGGCCTGGTTCGCGACTCGAGTCACCACGCCCGGCTGGTCGGGAGTGTGCTCCGAGCCCGACGACAACAGCGAGGCGAGCACCTTGACCGGCTTGTTGGTGTAACGATTCGCAATCGATGACGCGCAGAGAATTGTCGCCGCGGCGCCGTCGCCGATTGGCGAACACATCAGCCGCGTCAGCGGCTCGGCCACCACCGGGGAGTTGAGAACGTCCTCCAGGCTGTACACGTCCTGGTATTGCGCGTGCGGATTCAGACTGCCGTTGCGATGGTTCTTCACCGCGATACGCCCGAACTGCTCGCGGGTGGTGCCGTAGCGCTTCATGTGTGCGCGCGCGCCCGCCGCGTAGAAATCCATGAACATCGAGCGCGACTCTCCCGCGCCCGCCGACTTCGCAGGCGCCTCGCCGCGAGCTTCGCGCTCGGCGCGGAGCTGGGCCTGCTGCGCATTCATGTCGGCGATCATCTGCTGCATCAATTCGACGTCGACCGCCGAGCCGATCGCTGCGAAGGACTTCCGCTTGTCGGCGTGGTAGAGCTTCTCCATTCCCAGGGCCAGCACCACGTCGTACATTCCCGACGCAACGTAGAGCCAGGCCAGGTGAAAGGCGGTCGCGGAGCTGGCGCAGGCGTTCTCGCAATTGATGATTGGAATGCCACCTACTCCCATATCGCGCAGGACGACCTGACCGCGCACGCACTCCTGGCCGGTGACGAGACCCTCCATCGCGTTGCCGACGACAGCCGCCTGGATTTTGTTCTGATCCACACCCGCGCTC
>DASQHV010000608.1:0-3603 GCA_035631915.1 Candidatus Acidiferrales bacterium
GCAAGCAGCGAAGGCGAACTCCTCGAGGTCCTTCTTGTCCTTGCCCTTCATCTTCGTGACCGCGTCGCGCAGCGCCAGCATCCCAAAGCCGACGTGGCGCGATTCGTCCTTCATGATGTACTCGAGCAGCTCCTTGAGCAGATCGTCTTTGGTCTCGCGCTGCATGAAGCGGAACGCCGCGATCGCCAGGCCCTCGGCGACGACCTGCATCCCAACGTACTTGGGCTCCCATCGATCGTGCTCCATGATCGCGCGAAGCAAGCGCTCGAGCGTGGGATCGATCGGGTAGATGTGGTCGAGCTTGGTGATGTATTTGCGGAAACCCTCGACGTGGCGCGCCTCGTCAAAGACCTGCGCCGCCGCGTTCATCTTGGCGTCCAAGTCGGGCACCGCGTCGACCAGCTGGCCGCATACCATCAGCGCGCCCTGCTCGCCGTGCAGGAACTGCGAGAGCCGCCACGCCGCAAACTTGCGCCCGAGCGCCAGCTTGTTGTCGGCGCTCAGCGACTTGTAGAGCTCAGTCTGGAACATCGGCATCATCGTCATGTCGAGAACTTCCTTCTCGATTGGCCGGTCCCAGTTGATGGTGGTCGAGACGTTCCACTGATCGCGCTTGGCGTTTTCGTACAGGCGATCCATCTGCGGAAACTTCACGCTGTAGTCCCAGTGAAAAATGCTTTCGAGGTCGGTGTGAACTTCGGTCCGTTCGTGAGCCATTGGTCGAATCCTCCAGATTCAGGGGGCGCCGAGCCGTGATGCGCGCTCGAGTCCGCCCAGGGCAAAATTTATCGTGGTGTTCTTGAGTTCAGCGTGGGAAAGATCGCGGCTGGCGAGCAGCCACGAAATTGCTTGCGAGAGCATCCCGATCGTCAGATGGGCCACGGCGTCGGCGCGCTCGCCGAGCGCGGGCGCAAGTTCGTCGCGCAGGTCGTCGATGAACAGGTTGTGCACGCGAACCATCAGGTCGAGGAACGCCGGGCTGTGGCCGAAGACGATGCGGAACAACTCGGGCGCTTCGGCGGCGGCGTCGAGAATCGTGCCGATCGTGATCTGCAATTTTTCAGCCGGCGTGTGAACTCCGGCCTTGGCTTCGGCCAGGTTGCGGCGAAGTTCGGTGGCGCCTTGCTCGATCAGCTCGATAAAAATTTCGTTCTTGGTTTTGAAGTGCAGGTAGAAGGTGCCGAGGCCGACGTCGGCCTCGCCGGCGATGTCGGCGATGCGGGTCTGATGGTAGCCCTTGCGCGAAATCACGCGCTCGGCGGCGGCGATCAGATCGACGCGGGTCTTTTCGCGCCGTCGATCGAAGCGGTTGGGGACATCTCCGACTTGATGTGCGGGTTGAGCCACGAGGATGAAACCGTATTCGAGGCTGAATCTCCTGTCAATATCGAAGTGTAATTCAATACTGAATTCCAATTCATAACTGTGAAGTCTCGTAGGCTGCCTGATTCATTGACGAAATCAGCCGATTCGTCACCTAAGTGCGGACAGCTTTTGACGATAGAACGAAGCTAAGGAGGGCTGGGGCCGGCGTCGGCTCCCCCGCCGGATTCGTCGGGCGGTTCCTCGGGAGGCGCGGTTTCAGTGCCGGCGTCGGGGTTCGATTCCGGCAGTACGACCGGCTCGGGGAAATCCGACTTGACGTTGCAACAGAGCAGGTAGCTGCTGCCGGCGCGCGGCTGTGCGTTGTAGGCCTGCAGCGATCCGTCGGCGAGTACCTTGACCGCCTGGTAGCTGCGCGAGCCGGATTGGCGCTCGATTTGGAAGACGTAGTAGGCGCCGCGGTCGAGCGGTTCGGGCGGTCCTTCGTCGGGAATGATCTGGCTGAAATGCGGTGGCACCTTCGAGTATTGGAGATCCTTGATCGCGTAGCGCGCGGCTCCCAACCCGGTCACCGAGCCGAGCGTGCTTTCGTCGGCCTTGAACTCCCAGATTGGAACGCCGCCGTCGAAGCGCACGACCGACTCCGTGTGCGCGGCGTCGCGCTGATGGTTGGTGATTACGTCGGCGCCGAAATATTTGATCACCGTTGCGCGGGCGAGCGCGTCGCCGGGACGCTTGTAGCTGACCGCGACGTTGGCGACCGGCGGCGGCAACGGCTCGCCCTCGCCGCTGGCGGCGTCGTCGAGGTCGGAATCCGTGCCGTTCCACCAGTTCGTGACGGTCGTGACGTACGAGCATCCTTGCGTCGCGAGCGCGAGCGCCAGCAGCAGGGCAACGGGTAGCATCGCCAGCAGACGCCGCTTGCTCGACGGCGCGCCGTCGAAAGATCTCATCGCGGCTCCCGGAGCAACGGCGGAACAGAAATCACTTTGAAACTCTGCATGCTGATCGGATAGTCTCTGCGGCCTGTGGCGAACCGGGATTTGAGCGAGAAAATCGGCCTGCGGCCCTTGCTAATTTACGCGCAGGGGCAGACCGGGCTCAACCTGTGCTCGACGCTGCTCGGCCTTCATCTCCTTCACTTCTATACCGATCGCAAGGGGCTCTCTCCAGCGCTGGCGGGACTTGCATTCTTCATCGCGCTGGTGCTCGACGCGCTGACCGACCCGTGGGTCGGCAACATCTCGGATCGCACGCGCTTCAAGTCGGGGCGCCGGCGCCCGTTTTTCATCGCGTCGATCCCGATGGCGGCCTGCTATTACCTGCTGCTCGCGCCGCCGCCGCTCACGACCGGGCTGTTCGCGTGGTTCCTCGCGTTCTACTTCCTGATGCTGACGTCGCGCAAGTTTTACGAGACGGCCTACGGCGCGCTGATGCCGGAGCTGACCCTGGACTACGATGAACGCACCAAGCTCTCGACGTTTCGGCAGCTCTTCGCGACGTTGGGCGACGTGAGCGGCGCGCTGCTGCCGTTCGGCGCGACCTACCTGTTTGCGCGCGGCACGGACTTCAAGGTGACGGGCGCGGTGTGCGCGATCACGGTCGCGGGCGGCGCGATGCTCGCCTACGGCGGGCTGCGAGAACGCACCGATTTCTTCGAGCGCGAACGCTCGCGCTTGCTCGAGTCGCTGAAAGCGGTGCTCGCCAATCGGCCGTTCGTGATTCTGCTCGCAGCCACCACGCTCGCCGTGATGGCGATCAACATCCCGACCGTGCTGCTGATCTACCTGGCGCAGTATTGGTACCACGATGAGAACGCGGCGGCGCGATGGCTGATGGCGTATTTCGCGGGGTCCGCAATCTCATATCCGTTCTGGTTCCGCATCACGATTTGTATCGAAAAGAAGCCGGCGTTCGTGGTCGCGATGCTTTGCAACGCGATGGGCTCCGCGATGTTCATGCTGCTGACGCCGCATAGCACGGCCGCGATCTACGGGCTGATGGCATTCAGTGGATTCTCGGCAATCGGAATCTGGGTCACGCAGATCTCGGCGTCGGCGGACGTGGTCGAGTGGGACGAGGAGCGCACCGGCCAGCGGCAGGAGGGGGCGTACGGCGGAATCACGTCGATGGCGATAAAAGTCGCGGTCGCGATCACGCTGCTGCTGGTGGGGCCGGTGCTCGGATGGGTCGGATACCGGCCTGGCGCCGCGGGCATCACGGCGGCGGCGGGCGAGAATCTGCGGATGGTATTTTCGATCGCGCCGGCCACGATCTACC
>DASQHV010000609.1:0-11008 GCA_035631915.1 Candidatus Acidiferrales bacterium
TCCACCCCGACTTGCACTGGTGGATTTACATCCCGTTCGCGATGCTCGTGATCGTCGGCTGTTCGCATGCGGTGAACCTGACGGACGGCCTTGACGGCCTCGCGATCGGCCCGGTGATGACCGTCGCGTTCACCTATTGGACGTTCACCTACGTGGCTGGCAACCTGAAATTCGCAAGCTACCTCCAGGTCGCGCACGTCACCAACGTCGGCGAGGTCGCGATTTTCTGTGCGTCACTGATTGCCGCGTCGCTCGGGTTCCTGTGGTACAACGCGTATCCGGCCTCGATGATGATGGGCGATGTGGGCGCGCTGGCGCTCGGCGGCGCGCTGGGCACGGTCGCCGTGCTTGCCAAGCAGGAACTCGTGCTGGTGATCGCGGGCGGCGTGTTTGTGGTCGAGGCCGCTTCGAGGATCATCCAGCGCTACTACTTCAAGGCGACCGGCGGTAAGCGGTTTTTCAAAATGGCGCCGCTGCATCATCACTTTGAACTCGAAGGTATTCCCGAAACCGTGGTCGTGGTCAGATTCTGGATTGCGTCGATCGTGTGCGCGCTTATCGCGCTCAGCACGCTGAAGCTGCGCTGATGGAGTTGAACGGAAAACGCGCGATGGTGGTCGGCCTCGGAGTCAGCGGACTCGCGGCGGCGCGGTTTCTCGCCTCCCGCGGAGCAAAGCTCGTACTCACCGATCTGCGCGTCGACATCGATCGCGGCGTTCTTCCATCCGGCGACGTGCTGCTTGGCGCCGAGGACCCGACGTGGGTGCACGGCGTGGATTTCGTCGTCACCAGTCCGGGCGTGCCGCGCGACTCTGCGCTGCTGCGTGCCGCGGTCGCGAAGAAAATTCCCGTCATCGGCGAAATCGAACTCGCGGCACGCTACATCACCGCACCGATAGCCGCCGTCACTGGCACCAACGGCAAGAGCACCGTGGTCGTGCTGCTGGGGGAGATCCTCAAGGCGGCCGGGCGACGGACGTTCGTCGGCGGAAACCTGGGCACGCCCCTGGTCGACGCTGTGGGCGACGCCTACGACGTCGTGGTGGCCGAGGTTTCAAGCTTTCAGCTCGAATGGATCGAGCAATTCCGGCCGCACGCCGGAGTACACCTCAATCTCACCGACGATCACTTCGAACGCTACCGCGATCTCGACGACTACGGGCGGGCCAAGGCGCGGCTGTTCGAAAACCAGAAGCGGTCCGACTGGGCAATTCTGAATCGCGACGATCCGAACGTCTGGAGGCTCAAGAGGAAGCTTCGCGCACGCGTTATCGGCTTCGGTCAGGAGCGCGGCGACTCATTGCCGGCCGTGTGGCATGAGGGCAACGCGATAGCTTTCGATCTGGGTGGGGAGCGGCAGGGTCGAATCGGGCTTGAGCGGTTTCGCTTGAAGGGCCGACACAACGTTGCGAACGCGATGGCTGCGGCTGCGGCCGCGTTGGCGCTGGACGTCGCGCCGGAGACGATCGAGCAGGCGCTCGCGTCGTTCACCGGATTGCACCATCGAATCGAACTCGTACACGAAAAAAACGGCGTCTCCTACGTTGACGATTCGAAGGGAACCAACGTCGGCGCCGTGGTCGAGGCGATCGATGCGGTGCCGGCGCCCATAATTCTGATCGCCGGCGGTCTCGACAAGGGCGGCGACTATGCGCCGTTGCGCAAACCGCTGGCCGAGAAGGTGCGCCTGGCGGTGCTCAACGGTGCGGCGCGCGAGCGGATGAGGGTGGCGCTCGACGGCGCGACCGAAATCGTGACGGTCGCGACTTTGAAGGAGGCAGTGGAACAGGCGGCGCGTGCCGCGCGGCCCGGCGATACGGTGCTGATGTCACCGGCCTGCTCGAGTTTCGATCAGTTCAAAAACTATGCTGAACGCGGCGACGTATATAAAGAGCTGGTTCGGGCGCTTTGACGCGGTAAATTACCGGCGTCCCGATCCCTGGCTGTGGCTGCCAGCGGCGGTGCTGCTGCTGCTCGGCCTGCTGATGGTGCTGAACACGACCTATTTTCTCGGCATCGAGAGAAAGGGCGACGCGTTTCATTTCTTCAAGCTGCATTTGGCCCACATTTCCGTCGGTCTCGTGATTCTGATCCTGCTCTCGCAGTTTTCGCTGGCGGGCCTGCGTCGAATCGTGATGCCGCTGTTTGTCGTGTCGCTCGCGATGCTGGTGTTGCTGTACGTGCCGGGGCTCGGCCTGATGAAGGGCGGCGCGCGTCGATGGTTGCGGCTGGGACCGTTCATCGCGGAACCGTCGGAGCTGGTGAAGTTTGCGCTGGTGTTCTTCCTCGCCGAGTTTCTGAGCAAGCGGCAGGCGCGAATCCGCGAGTTCAAGTACGGACCGCTGGCCGTGTTCCTGATCGTCGGGCCGATCACGCTGATGATCCTCAAGCAGCCTGACTTCGGCAGCACGGTGATGATCGCACTGATCCTGTTCGCGATGCTTTACGCGGCAGGCGCGCGTGCGTCTCATCTGGCGCTGGCCGGCAGCGGCGCGCTCGGAGTGCTGGTGTTCCAGGCGGCTGCGAAATCCTATCGGATGAAGCGGCTGACCACCTTTCTCGATCCGTGGTCCGTGGCCCGCGGCGCGGGATTCCAGCTCGTGCAATCGTTCATCGCGCTGGGCGAGGGCGGCAAGTGGGGCGTCGGGCTGGGCGCGGGGCGCCAGAAGATGTTCTACCTGCCCGAGGCGCACACGGATTTCATCTTCGCCGTTGTAGGCGAGGAATTCGGAATCATCGGCGCGGCGATCGTGGTCTCGTTGTTCCTCGTGATTTTGTTCCGCGGGATGCGCATTGCGCACGACGAACCTGATCCGTTCGCCAGCCTGCTGGCTGTCGGACTCACGGCGCTGCTCTCGATCCAGGCGCTGATCAACATGTCGGTCGTGATCGGGTTGATCCCGACCAAGGGCCTGCCGCTGCCGTTCCTGAGTTACGGCGGTACTTCGATAATCATCGCGATGGCGGCGCTCGGCGCGCTGCTCGCGTTGGGACGGCGTCCGGCGGTGCGATGAAGGTGATAATCGCGGGCGGCGGCACCGGTGGGCATCTTTTTCCAGCAGTCGCGCTAGGCGAAGAAATGATTCGCGAGCGCCCCGGCATCGACGTGTTGTTCGTCGGCACCAGCGCCGGCCTGGAAGCGAAGTGGCTGCCGACGAGCGGCCTTCGCTACGAGTTATTCGAAATGCATGGAATTCGCGGACACAACGTGGGTGAGCGCATCCGCAGCTCGATCGAATTTCTGGCCGCGATTTGGCTCGCGCGCGTACTCATCAGGCGAGATCGACCCGACCTGGTCGTGAGCGCCGGTGGATATGCGTCGGCCGCGATGGGCGCAGCCGCAATCCTGACCGGCACGCCGCTCGTCCTGATGGAGCAGAACACGCGGCCCGGGCTGTCGAACCAGTTGCTCTGGAGATTCGCAAAGAAGGTTTGCGTCGGCTTCAGTGACAGTGTGACGTACTTTAGTTCGTCTAAAGCTGCCAAGGTTGAGGTTACTGGCAATCCGGTGCGGTTCCAGTATCGGCCTGACCGCGCGCGAGCCGATGGTGCTCCATTACAAATCCTTGTTTTAGGCGGTTCGACCGGGGCGCATCGGCTAAACATTGGTGTTGTCGGGGCTTTCAAAATCTGCGGAAAAAGTGTTATAAATTTGCACGTTGTCCATCAGACTGGGGAAGCGGATGAGGAGTTGGTGAGGCGCGCATATAGCGATATGCAGTTGTCGGTCAGCGTTAGCGTTGTTCCCTTCATCGACGACATCGCGACCGCACTGCATGACGCTGATTTAATTATTGCGCGTTCTGGTGCGATGACGGTCACAGATATCACCCTTGCCGCGCGTCCTGCTGTTTTCGTGCCTTATCCGTTTCACAAAGATATGCAGCAATTTCACAACGCGCGCGTGATCGAAAAGCGCGGCGGCGCGATAATCGTCAACGACGACGAGCATCTGGCGTCGAATCTCGCACGCGAGATCACCGCGCTCGTGAGCGATCCGGCGCGGCTGCTCGAGATGGGCGAGCGCGCACACCTCGAGGCGCGTCCCGACGCTGCGCGCAACGTCGCGAAGGTTTGCTTCGAAGTCGCGGGCGCGGAGAAACCCGCAGCATGAGTGAACTGCACGCCAACGGTCTTTTGACGCGCGAGCGCCGACTCCATTTCGTCGGCATCGGCGGTGCCGGCATGAGCGGTATCGCCGAGCTTTGCCTGAAGCTCGGGATGCGCGTCAGCGGATGCGACACGCGGCCGTCTGCGACTACCGCGCGGCTCGCGTCACTGGGCGCGAATATCGAGCAGGGGCATCACCCGGCGCATCTGAACGCCGACAGCCGCATCGACGCCCTGGTAATTTCGTCGGCCATCAAATTCTCGAATCCTGAAGTTGCGCGCGCCCGCGAACTCAACATCCCGGTGATCGCGCGGGCGGAGATGCTGGGCGAGTTGCTGCGGATGGCGAAGCTGGGGGTCGCCGTCGCCGGAACGCACGGCAAGACCACGACGACCGGGCTTATCGCGCTGATCATGGAAGAAGCGGGGCTGGATCCGACGGTGGCGGTCGGCGGCAACCTGCGCAACTCCGGCACCAACGTGCGGCTGGGGCGCGGCGAGTTCATGGTGGCCGAGGCCGACGAGAGCGACGCGTCCTTTCTGCTGCTGCTGCCCACCATCGCCGTGGTCACGAACATCGATCCCGAACACCTGGATCACTACGGCACGATGGACCGGGTGCGCGAAGCGTTCGGCGATTTCATCAACCGGGTGCCGTTCTACGGCGTCGCGGTGCTGGGCGTCGACAACGTCAACGTTCGGGGGCTCATCCCGTCGATTCGGAAGCCGATGGTGACCTACGGCGTCGCGCCGGACGCGGACTTGCGCGCCGAGAAGATCGTCGTCGACGGGCTTTCGACACGTTTTGAAGTGACTCGGCGCGGTGAGCATCTCGGCGCCGTGACGATTCCCACGCCGGGCGTTCACGTCGCGCTGAACTCGCTGGCCGCGATTGCCGTCGCGCTCGAGATCGGCATCAGCTTCGAGCTTGCGGCAGGGGCGCTGGCCCGTTTCGGCGGAATCAGCCGGCGGTTTGAAATCAAAGGCGAAGCGGCGGGACGAATTGTGCTCGACGACTACGCGCATCATCCCGCGGAAGTCCGCGCAACTTTGGCGGCAGTGCGTGCGGCCTTCCGGCGCCGCGTCGTTGCCGTATTTCAGCCGCATCGCTACACGCGGCTGCGCGATCTCTTCGACGATTTCCTCTCCGCGTTCGACGATGCCGACGTGCTCTACCTGTACGAAGTCTATCCGGCGGGCGAGGAGCCGATTGCCGACGTCTCGGCGCGCCGATTGTATGAGGCGCTGCGCGCGCGCGGGCATCTCGAGGTGCACTATCTCGGCGCCGAGGAAAATCCCGCGGAGAGAGTCGCGCTCGGGACGCGCGAGGGCGACGTAGTTGCGACGCTCGGCGCCGGCGACGTTTACAAGCTCGGTCCCGAAGTCCTGGAGACGCTGGCCGTCGGGCTCAAAGTTCATGAAGGCGCATGAAGCCACAATGATTGTGCAACGCGACCTCGCCGAACGCTTCGGACCGCGCCTAAAGACGGCGATGCCGCTCTCGGAGCTTACGTCGTTCCGCATCGGCGGGCCGGCCGACCTGTTCGTCACGGTCGAGAACGATGCCGAACTCATGCACGCGAAGTCCGCTGCCTATCGGACCGGCGTGCCGTGCTTCTGCCTCGGCGCCGGCACCAATCTGCTGGTGAGCGACCGCGGGATGCGCGGGCTGGTGGTGAGACTGGGCGAAGGCTTCAAATCAATTCACGTCGATGGAGTATGCGTGGTCGCGGGCGCAGCCGCCGAGTTCGGCATCCTGGTTGAGACGGTTGTCGGCCAGGGACTTGAGGGGCTCGAATTCGGCGAAGGGATTCCCGGCTCGGTCGGGGGCGGACTGGTGATGAATGCCGGTGCGTTCGGCGGCGAAATTGCCAAGGTGGTCACGCTCGTTCATGGCGTGACCGAAACGGGCGAAGCGCGCGCGCTGACCCGCGAGGAAGTCCGGTTCGCGTATCGACGCACCGAACTGCCGCCGCATTTCGTTATCACGCGGGTCGACTTAGAACTGACCCGCGGCGATCGCGAGCGCCTGGCCGAGCGCGTCAAGGATTTGCACGCAAAGCGTGCCGCGCGACAGCCGCGTAACGTTCCCAACGCGGGATCGATCTTCAAGAATCCGCCTGGGAATTTTGCCGGGCGGCTGCTCGAAGGCGCCGGATTGAAGGGCACGCGCGTCGGCGGCGCCGCGTTTTCCGACAAGCATGCAAATTTTATCGTCAACCTGGGCGGCGCTCAGGCGGCCGAAGTGCGCGCGTTGATCGAGATGGCGCGCAACAAGGTCAAGGAGCAGAGCGGCGTCTGGCTCGAACCGGAGGTTCGGTTAGTCGGCGATTGGTGAATCGCGACTGAGGTGGTGTGGTGGCGAGGCGGAGCGGTGAAAAGGTGGCGGCAGGGTGGAACCCGCGGATGGGTGGCCTGGTCGTGTGCGTGTTCTTCGTGCTGGGCGTGATGACCGGCTTCAGCGCGACCGGGCGCGAGATCACGCTCAGAACCGTTAATACGCTCAGCTCCTATCGCGACGAAATCGTGCGAACGCTCGAGCCCGAGCGCGTGCAAGCAGCCAAATACTCAGCCGTGCTCGTCGAGTGGGCTGGCGACGTGGGAATCATCCGGCGCGCGCACCGCAGCGACGGCGACGGTTCCGCGGGCGACATGCGCGAGGGCGCGATCGCAATCGTCGAGCGTCGAGACGGCTTCTATGAACTCTTCAACGGTGGCGAGCTTCGCGGCCCGGTCTCCGCGGCCAAGCACGACGACCTGCCGATCCTGAGCGGCGAGGCCGTCGAGACCGCGCGCGGCACTCAACTGGTGGACTACACGGCGGTGCTGGTCCGCGCCGAGGCGTGGCTTTCGGACCTCATTTCCGAGATGCGCATCGCCGACGACGCGACGGCTTCGCTTTTTCTCGAGCGCGCGCGCACCGAGGTGGTGATCGATCTTGACCAGGCCGGCCCCGAGCTTCAGCGCGCGATCCAGGTCCGGAGGCAATGGCAGGGACGTGAAAGTCTCATCGCCGCGGTCGACCTGACCACGCCGGGACAGGCCGTCGTGCGCCTGCACGGAATCGACGGCGCGCCGGCCCAGCGCAAGGGCGGCATCCGAAAAGTCTCCAGCTCGCAGTCGGCAACCGGTCTCGCAACCTCAGCGGAGGGGTCCGTAGCTCGATGAGAAACCTGCTCACCGGATTGGACGTCGGCACCAGCAAGGCCTGCGCGATCGTTGGCGAAGCGTTGTCCGACGGGCAGTTGGCTACGCTCGGCTACGGGGTTGCGCCGTGCACCGGTCTACGCAAGGGCGTGGTGGTCAATATCGAGGCGACGGTCGAAGCCATCCGGGCGGCGGTCGACGAAGCGGAAAAAACTTCCGGCGCGAGGATCGGCGCTAGCGTCGTCGGTGTGGCGGGACCGCATATCCGCGGGCTCAACAGTCATGGAATCGTCGCGGTGCGCGGCGGCGAGGTCGGCGCCCGCGACGTCGATCGCGTTATCGACGCGGCACGCGCGGTCGCTATTCCGCTCGACCGCCAGGTGCTCCACATCCTGCCGCAGCAGTTTGCCGTCGACGAGCAGGAGGGCGTGCGCGAGCCGCTCGGGATGGCGGGCGTGCGGCTCGAGGCGCGGATTCATATCGTGACCGCGGCGCAGAGCTACGGCGCCAATCTCACCAAGTGCTGCGAGCGCGCCGGCGTTACGCCGTCGGAGATGGTGTTTCAGCCGCTGGCGTCGGCCGACGCGGCGCTGTTCCCGGAGGAGCGGGAGCTGGGCGTCGCGCTGATCGATATCGGCGGCGGCACCACTGACATCATCGTGTTTCACGGCGGGGCCGTGATGCACACGGCGGTGCTGGCGATCGGCGGGAATCATCTCACCAGCGACGTCGCCGCGGGACTGCGCACGCCGATTTCGGACGCCGAGCGGCTCAAGATTTCGTTCGGCGTCGCGACCAACCAGATCGTGCGGCGAGACGAGACGGTGCAGGTGCCGGGTGTCGGCGGGCGCGAGCCGCGCGTGATCGCGCGGCGCCTGCTCGGCGAAATAATCGAGCCGCGGATGGAGGAGATCTTCACGATGGTCCAGCGCGAGCTGGTGCGCTCGGGCGTCGCGAACAGTCTCGCGTCGGGTGTGGTGCTGGTCGGCGGCTCGTCGCTGCTCGAGGGCACGCAGGAACTGGCCGAGCGGGTGTTCGGCGTGCCGGTGCGCCGCGGCCTGCCGATCAACCTGAAAGGCTTGCCCGAAGAATTGATGAAACCGATGTATACGTCCGCCGCGGGGCTGCTGCTGTACCAGGGCGCGGCGCACGCGGGAAACGGAGTGGGGCGTCCGGGTCGGATGGGCCGGCTCAGGTCGCGCCTCAGCGATTGGGTGAGGGACTTCTTTTGAAGCGTCGCCAACAAGCGAAATTAGTTGAGCAACAAACTTTTTCGGCAGGTGGTGGAGGAGGATCTGTGATGATTGAGTTGGTGAGCAACCCCGACCCGGGTGCGAGAATCAAGGTCATCGGCGCAGGCGGATGCGGCGGTAACGCCGTCAATCACATGATTTCGGTGGGACTGCGCAACGTCGATTTCATCGCCGTCAACACCGATATCCAGGCGTTGCAGAACAACCGCGCCGCGCTGAAATTCCAGATCGGCGACGAGCTTACACGCGGCCGCGGCACCGGCGGCAATCCCGAAATCGGCCGCAAGGCGGCACTCGAGGACGAGGACCGGATTCGCGAGATGCTGTCGGAAGCCGAGATGGTGTTCGTCACCGCCGGCGTGGGCGGCGGCACCGGCACCGGCTCGGCGCCGGTGATTGCGCGAATCGCACGCGAGCTTGGCGCGCTGACTGTCGGCGTAGTCACCAAGCCGTTCCAGTTCGAAGGCCGCCGCCGCATGGCGCAAGCCGAGGACGGGCTGCGCGACCTGAAGAACGCGGTCGATACGCTGATAACGATCCCCAATCAGCGCCTGCTCTCCGTCGCCAGCAAGAATACTTCGCTCAAGGAATCGTTCCAGAAGGCTGACGACGTGCTGCTACAGGCGGTGCGCGGAATTTCCGAGCTGGTCACGGTGCACGGGCTGATCAACCTCGATTTCGCCGATGTGCGATCGATCATGGCCGAGATGGGCATGGCGATGATGGGAGCGGCGACGGCGTCGGGCGAGAACCGGGCGGTCGAAGCGGCGCAGCGCGCGATCTCCAGTCCGCTGCTCGAAGACGTTTCGATCAAGGGCGCGCGCGGACTGTTGATCAACGTCACCGGCGGCGCCGATCTCGCGCTCTACGAGGTCAACGAGGCGGCGAGCCTGATCCAGGAAGAGGCGCACGAGGACGCGAACATCATTTTCGGCGCCGTGATCGATGACAAGATCACCGACGAGATTCGTGTAACCGTTATCGCGACGGGATTCGGCGAGCTCGACAAGGGCGCCTCCGCACGCTACTCGCCGTCGGGCGCTCCGGTCACCACGCCGATTGCGGCAGCGGCGACGCGGCCCGTCGATCCGATGGAAGTGAAATCGGGCGAGTCCGCGGCGCCAACTCCGGCCGCCCAGCCCGGACAAGTGCGGATGTTCCCCGGCAACAAGCCGGTGCGCCGGATGGGGTTGATCGTTGACGACAGCACACTCGACATTCCGGCGTTTCGGCGCAAGGGCGAGGGCGGGGCTGAAGAGGGCGAAAAGCTCGAGCCGAATTCGCTGCTCGACGGCGATGACAAGCTCGACATCCCGACCTTCCTGCGCAAGCACCTGGACTGACGCGCGCGGTGGATCGTCAGAGGAGAGGAGATAGGGGAGGTAGGCGCGGAGCAGAGAAGGAATCCGGGGATTGCCTTCTTTGCTTGCGCGGTGCATATTAGGGGAAGATATCCAGAGGAGATATGTGAATCGAATCTCATGGAATCTATTTCCCTGAAGCTGCCCGAAGACCTGCTCGAAACCAGCGAGCGATGCGCTCACGCGCTCGGAATCCCGCGCGCCGAGTATATCCGTCGCGCTATCGAGCGTATGAACCGCGAGGCCGAGGCTCGTGCGCGCGCTGAGCGGATGGCGCGGGCGTCGCGCAAGGTCCGCAGGGAAAGTGTTCGGGTGAATGCCGAGTTCGCAGCGATCGAGCGTGATCCGGAGGCCTGAGCGCGGCGAGGTTTGGCTCGCCAATTTGAGTCCCCGCCGCGGCACGGAGCCGGGCAAGAGCCGCCCGGTGTTGATCCTTCAGGCGCAGGCGCTAATCGACGCCGGCCATCCTTCGACGCTGATAGTTCCGCTGACGACCAATATAATCGACGACGCTGAGCCGCTCCGCATCCGCGTGCGTGCGAAAGCCTCGTTGCGGCGCGACTCCGACCTGCTCATCGACCAACTGCGCGCGATCGACAACGGCCGTCTCGTCAAAGGGCCGCTGGCGCACCTCGACGACGCAACGATCGAGCGCGTCGCCGCAGCACTGCGCGAAGTGCTCGACGTTCGATGACCTCAAAGCTCGCGGCGCCGCAGTTATCTCTGACGAATCGAATGTCCTAGCGGCCGGCGGCGACGCGCTGTGCCGGGGCCTCACCGTTCAGTGCGGCCAAGATCTGCTTGCGCCGCTCGCTTAACTCGCGTGGCATCGTAGGGCCGATCTTGTCGAATAGCTCGCCCGCCGATTCCAGCTCCGCCTTCCACTCGGCGGGGACCACCTTGAGCGCGTCACGCACTGCCTCGCGCGAGACGTCGAGTCCCGTGAGGTCGAGGTCGTTCTCATTCGGCACGATGCCGACCGGAGTTTCGCGTCCACCGGCCTTGCCGTGGATCCGATCGAGCATCCACTTGAGCACGCGCAGATTTTCGCCGTAGCCGGGCCAGATGAATTTGCCGTCGGCGTCCTTGCGGAACCAGTTGACCATGAAGATACGCGGCGGCTTCTTGATCGCAGAG
>DASQHV010000610.1:0-9664 GCA_035631915.1 Candidatus Acidiferrales bacterium
GGATATTGCGTCGTTTGAATCAGCCATGCCGGCGTTTTGCTGTCGACCGACCCGTTGGCGGGCGGAACGGTCATGCAGCGCCCAAGAGTCGACCCCGTCGAGTCATTTCAACGCGCCGCGCGGGACATTGCAAGCAACGAAACAGCATCGGATCGCATCGACTGGCAGCTGCCTTCACGCGCCGCAGGCCACCTTGCGGCATCGCTGCCCACTTGATACGCGGTAGTCGAACACTAACTGCTGACTATCATACGACATCGCTCTTTGTGGTTCTAAAACGAGAGCTAGATCCCGGAAAGATAGCACCTATCTAGAGGAACCTTGGCAAATCCGCGAGAGAACATCATGACAACAACAATTCGAATCGCTTCGACGAATGGTAAGCGCCTCGCAGTGCTGGGGAGGCTGTACCTTGCGCTGATCCTGATGTGCAGCATGTTGCTAGCGGTACCACGGCATGCGGATTGCCAGGATCAAAGCAGCGCAACCTCTGCGGTGACGAAGAAAGTTAAGGCGAGCGATCTGCATCCCGGCGACGTGCTGCTCTATCTCTTCGATCCACCGGTGTGGGACTTCCCAAACTGGATCGTCGACAAGTTGATAGTCGACCTGGATGGCGGGACCTACAATCATGCGTCGATCATCGATGACAGCGGCAAAGTCGTCGAAGCGACCGGCAAGGGAATAATCAAGAACTCTGTGCAAGCGAGTATCAAGAACGCGGCGCGAGTCGATGTTTGGCGACTGCGCGATCCGAAGGGCGGCGATCTGGGATCTCCGGGATTCGATGCGAAGCCGGTTACTGACTGGGCCAATCAATTCGCAGCCAAGGACGGCGGTTACGCGTACGACAGGCTGTTGCTGCTCGCCGGAATAACCTCCTCCCGTCGCGTCGATCCCTCAATCGGGGGCAAGATCCTCGAGCTAATCCTGGAGCAGGCGGCCTTGCTGCTGGACAAAATTGTGTCCGAGGGCCGGGTGCAGATGATTTGCTCCGAGTTGGTGTACCGATGCTACCTGGGAGCATCCCAGACGTCGAAGGATTCCCGGTATCTGCTGAATGTCCCCCGAGCTTTGAAACCCGAACTCGCTTCCCCGCTACAGACGCAGGCTTCGCAGTTCTGGGCGAAGTATCAGGCAGCAAAGAAGAATGACCCGCTGCCACCAACTCCTGAATTCGTAACGCCTCGCGACCTGGAGACTGGCAAGAGTCTTGTGATCGTTGGCCACCTGAAGTGAATTCGTCCTCCTCGTTAGGCCTGTAAACGTCGAGCACCTTGCCGACGTCGGTCCGCATCCGGCTCGCGACCCGCCCGCCATAGCCCTCTTCGATTTGACCTACCCCTGCCCTTGCACCCTCTATCTACACGGAAACATTGAGGATTTCGCCGCTACCGTCGCACTTGGCGTGGTGAACAATTCGTTCGTTCCAGCCGCACTGGGGTGTTCCGCCCGGGATTACGCCTCTTCTTCTGAGAGGACCCGGCTGGTTCCGCACCCAAGTGAAGACGGCAACGAAATTCGCACTGAGGAAGCTGAACGTCGTTCTCGTGAGCGCCGGCCCGAAAGCGGTGGTGGCGATCCTGCTGGCAATTCACGTGATCGTGCTCGCGATGTTTGCAGTTCCGATGGTCAACACCGTGGCGATTTCGTCCGCCTCGTCGCTGGGACACCTGGCCTGGTCGCAGTTGTCGACGCCGGGTCCGCCGACTCCGGCCGGCGACATCACAATCAAGTTGATCAGGATCTGGTGGAACCATGTCCGCGAGGTCGAGATTCCGCGGCTTGTGAAGTTTGCGTCGGAATCCGTGGGCGCGGCCGTCTGAACCCTTCGCCAGCCGCCGTTGTAGCCAAGGATTGCACAAGGATTTGTATCTCGGTTCGCGATAGCGATGCGTCCCTCAGAGCCACCTGTGTCGTTTGGGAACAATCCGGATGGTCCCTACGCCTGTCATCTAGCGCCAGATTGGCACCAGCCCATGGCGCACTCTTTGCTTCCATATTGTTGAAAAAAGTAGTGGGCGAAGGCGCCTCGGCATCGAGGCGCCTCCGAAGGAGGGTTCCGTTTATGAAGACTCCCTTGACGACTCCGGTCCGTGCGATTACGGCACTGTGTCCGTTGTTCCCTCTGTCCATTGAAGTCTACGCACATTTTCGTGAACCAAAGATGGTGACGTGTCCTGAAGTGGGCGAGACCGCGGCAGTTCAGGTGGACGCGGAGATGGCCGCGGCAACTGCCGCGGTGGGAGTGCCCGGGATTCGAATCATCCGCTGCAGCGAGTGGCCCCGCGCCTGTGGCCGGGGCTGCATGGACCAGCTCAGCTAGTTCGCGAGGCCGAGCGAGACGATTGGCCAGCTAACGTGGCGGCACATTTGGAGGCATGAGAGCGATGTCTGAAAATTCCACCAAAATTGAAAACCTGCGCAATCGGCTCACCGGTCAGGATGCCTCATTCATTTACGGCGAGTCGCGCAACGGTCCATTGCACATCGGCTCGCTCTCGTTCTTCGACGACGAGATCACCTATCCCGAGTTGATTCGGCATTTCGAGACCAAGCTGCATCTGGTTCCGCGCTACCGTCAGCGCTTGGTCTCAGTACCGTTCAATCTCGATCACGCGACGCTGGAGGACGACCCCGACTTCAAGATGGAGAATCACGTCAAGGTCCACCAGTTGCCGCCGGATGCTTCCGAAGCCCAGCTGATCGAGGCGGCGATGGCGGTTTACCGCAAGCCGTTGGATCGGAGCCGGCCGCTTTGGGAGGTGAACCTGTTCAACGGCCTCAAGGGTAATCGCTCCGTCATTATGTGGTCGATTCACCATTGCCTGGTCGATGGCGTGTCGGGAATGGAGTTGTTGAACGTGGTCATGGACTTCCGTGCGGATCCTCCGGCGGCGGAACCGAATCTTGAACCATGGTCGCCAAAACCCCTCCCCGGACCGATGCGACAGGTAATCGGCGCCACGCTCGACCTCGCGCAGGAGCAGCTCGACTCGATGCGGCGCCTGAGTCGGGCGGCCTCGAACCTCGGGGCGTTCGTCAAGGATCTGGGAGCGGATGCCGCCACAGTCGCTCGGCTGGCTGGGCAGATGACGCGGCCTATCGCGGCTGCGCCGTGGAGCGCCGGACTCGTCAGCCAGGAGCGGACTCTGGCGTGGCTCCGGACGTCGTTTGCGGATATCCGCGCGATTCGCACCGCTTTCGGTGGGACCATCAATGACGTCGTGCTGACGATGCTCAGCGAGGGCGCCGCCCGCTACCTGCGCTATCATCACGCCACGCCCGGCGCGCCCTTCAGAATCGGATGCCCGGTGAATGTGCGCCGCGACGAAGAAGGCGGATCGCTGGGGAATCGGGTCTCGATGATGTTCCCCGAACTACCGTCGGAACCGATGGATCCGGTGGCCAGGCTGAAACTCGTCGCCGCGGAGACCCAACGGATCAAGGATGCCGGGGAACCTCAGGCGCTCGAGAGGTTGATGAGCAACACTCCGAGCACCTCACCGGCGCCGATTGCGATGCTCTCGGGGATGGCGACCGCGGCGATGGACGCCGCAGTGACACTTCGGCAATTCTTCCCGTCGTGGGCCAGACCCGCCCTGCCGTCGCTGGGAATGAATTTCATCGCCACCAACGTTCCCGGCTCACAGGTGCCGCTCTATCTCGCGGGCCATAGGATGGTCGATTACGTCGGACTGCTCCCGCTGGGCGCCAACCTCGGATTCGGCGTGCCGATCATCAGCTACAACCAGAATCTCTACTTCACGATGATGGCCGAGCCCAATCTGATGCCCGATCCCGATCGTATGAAGGCGATGGTGGAGCAGGTTTTCGACGAGCTCAAGGAAGCCGCGATCGCCCAGGCCCTACCCACGGCAGTACCGCGGCCGCGTAGCGTGAAGCGACCGAAATACGCAGGCACGACGGCCGCGAGCGGCGATGGCTCTCAACATCCGGGTCTCGCCGCATTGAGCGCGCACTGATCGGCGCTGGAGCAAGAGGAGTGCAAACCATGAGCGAGTTATACAGACCCGGGCGATCGCTTCTAGTCGCGATCGCGGTCATCGCGACGCTGGCGATCGTAGCCTGCCGCGGGAGCGGCGGTGTCGCGGAGGACGCCGGCGCAAAAGGCAAGGCGCTGGTCGTCGTGAGCGACTCGCCCGGGGAGTTCGAACCCAGCGACGTCACGATCAATGTCGGTGAAGCGGTGCGCTGGGTGAACACGGGGGGAATCGCGCACAGCGTCGAGTTTCCAGCCGACAGCACCCAAGGCGCCGCAGCGTCGAGCCAGGTGATCATGCCCAAGGCTTCCTACACCAAGGTCTTCACCACTCCGGGCACCTACAAGTATTCGTGCCGATTCCACAACATCGCCGGCATGGCGGGCAAAGTCGTGGTGCTCGCGAATCCGAAAGTCGCTTCGAGTGCGCCAGTGCCGCAATAGTTGGGCCTCGGTTGGACCTTCTCAAGACCTGACGGCACAAACCGCTCGCCGCGGTTTCGCCGCCGTTGCCGCTCCGCGCTCCCTTGAGTTGAGCGGCGGATCGATCGCATTCTCAACTGGAGGCCTACGCCGATGAAGACGCCGATATGCACGATGCTTGGCATCGACTTTCCGCTGGTCGCATTCAGCCACTGCCGCGACGTTATCGCCGCCGTGAGCAAAGCGGGGGGATTTGGCGTGCTCGGCGCGACCGCCTTCACGCCCGACCAGCTCGAGCTCGAGCTCAAATGGATCGACGAGCATATCGATGGCAAGCCGTACGGCGTCGACGTCCTCATCCCTGAAAATCTTTCCATCAAGAACGAAAAGGGCGTCACCTACGGCGCTCTGGCCGGGCGGATCCCGCAGAAACACAAGGACTTCGTGAGCGACCTGCTGCGCAAGCACGGTATCGAGCCCTCGCAAGTCGTCGAGGGCGAGCGTGCGCGGCCGCCCGATTCGCCGATCTCGATGCAGCAGGAAAACGCGCTGAAACTGATCGAGACCTCGTTTCATCATCCCATAAAGTTGATCGCCAACGCCCTCGGCGTTCCACCCGAGCCGATGATCGAGATGGGACGCAAGCACGGCGTGCCCGTCGCCGCGCTGGTGGGAGCGCCAGAGCATGCCGTCCGCCAGGCGCGCGCGGGCGTGGACATAATCGTCGCGCAGGGCGGCGAGGCGGGCGGCCATTGCGGCGAAGTCGCGACCATCGTGCTCATCCCTGAGGTGATTCGCGCGATCAAACCGATCCGCAACATCCCAGTGCTTGCCGCCGGCGGGATCATGACCGGCCGTCAGATGGCGGCGTGCATGGCGATGGGCGCGGCGGGCGCATGGACCGGCTCGGTGTGGCTCGCGACCACCGAATCGGAGACCTCCGAAATCTTCCGTGAAAAAATGATCGAGGCGCGCTCGCGCGACACCGTTCGATCGAAGGGCCGCACCGGCAAGCCCTCGCGACAGCTCAAATCCGCGTGGACCGACGCGTGGGAGGGACCGGGTAGTCCCGGCGCGCTGCCGATGCCGCTGCAGAGCCTGATCAGCGAGCCCGCGCTGGCGACCGCGCAGCGCTTTGCGGAGCGCGGCGACCCCAAGGCGCGCGAGCTGGTCACCTACTTCGTCGGCCAGGGCGTCGGCCTGATCGACAGCGTCAAATCGTGCCGCACCGTGGTGAAGGAATTCATGGAAGACTTCGTCGAGGCAATCGGCGACCTGAACGCGGCAGTCGAGGAATAGAAGAGTAGGGGTGACGCGGCATCCGCGGAGCGGCAAATCGCGCGTTAGCCATCGCGAACGCCGCGGCGCTATATCTTCCGGAAAGCAGCGGGAGGTCCAGTCATATGGCCGTCGACTACAGCGACTACGAATTTCTCAAAGTGGAAGTGGCCGATCGCGTCGCGACGATAACGATCAATCGGCCCGAATCGCTCAACGCCGTCAACAACGTCGTTCATCACGAGCTGGAGCAGATCTGGCTCGACGTGCGCGCCGACCAGG
This sequence comes from Candidatus Acidiferrales bacterium, assembly GCA_035631915.1. Lineage (GTDB taxonomy): Bacteria > Desulfobacterota > Binatia > Binatales > Binataceae > Binatus. Next base: position 5,987 of record DASQHV010000610.1, read on the forward strand.
ACGTCAACGCGATCATTCTCACCGGCGCGGGCCGCGCGTTTTGCGCGGGCGGCGACGTGAAGGGCATGGCAGGCGGCAGCCTGGTCAACCCGACCGGCAAGCGCGGCAAGGGCCGCGGCCGCGGTCCAATCGCCGCGTCCAACGGACGCCGCCTGGTCGACAACATGCTCGACGTCGAGCAGCCGATCATCGGCGCAATCAACGGCGACGCGGTCGGCCTCGGCGCGACGCTAGCGCTGCTGTGCGACATTATCGTGGTGTCGGAGAAGGCGCGCTTCGCGGACACTCACGTCAAGGTGGGAATCGTCGCCGGCGACGGCGGCGCGGTAATCTGGCCGCTGCTGATCGGACCGCATCGCGCCAAGGAATTCCTGATGCGCGGAAATTTCATCAGCGGTGCTGAGGCGGGGCGGATCGGGATGGTGAACTACGCGGTGGCGCCGGAGCAGGTGATGACGAAGGCGCGCGAACTCGCGCAGGAGCTCGCCGACGGACCGACCTTGGCCATCCGATGGAGCAAGCTCGCCGTCAACAAGTGGCTCAAGCAGCAGTCCAATCTGATTATGGACGCGTCGTTGGCGTATGAGATGATGACCTTCAACACCAAGGATCATGACGAAGCGGTGAAGGCGTTCGTCGAAAAGCGCAAGCCGAACTACGTCGGTCTGAGATAGCTGTTTCGATCAAGCGCCGCAGGTACGAAAAATTTCGCCCCAGGAGGATCGCACGATGGCCAAACACGGACGTCTAAATCTAAAGAATGCCGGCTACTCGATGCCGGCCGACGCCGCCGCGTATCAGAGCCCGCCGTTCTACTATCGCGGCACTCGCGCGATTTCGGTCGCGTTCGAAACCGACCTCGAAGCCGCACTGGAGGCATTGCCGGCGCCGCTTGAAATGAGCGATCCCGCAACCGCGATACTGTCGTTCTACGAATACCCGTGGACCACCTTCGGCCCCTACAACGAGGCGATCCTTTCGCTCCTCGTCTCGCACAAGGGCCGCCCGATGAACTACATCATGCACATCGCGGTAACGACCGAGCCGCCGATGCTGGCGGGGCGCGAAATCTGGGGCTTTCCGAAAAAGCTCGCGCAAATTGAATTCAAAAACGATCGCGACATGGTCTGCGGCACGCTCGAGCGTCCCGCCGGAATCCGGCTCGCCAGCGCGATCGTTCGCCCGGAACGGCCGGCCGACAACGGACATTCCGCGGCCGCGGCGCCGCCGGTCAGCATGCGCCTGATTCCTTCGCCCGAAGAGAACGGGCGTCCGTCATGCGCCGAGATCATCGAGACCAGCACCCAGGTCAAAGTGATCGAGGCATGGACCGGCGTCGGCTCGGTCGCGTTCGCGGAAGGCTCGCGGCTGGACCCGTGGAACCGGCTGCCGGTCAAGCGCGTGATCCAGGCGAGCTATGTGCTGAGCGAGATGACGCTGGGCTTCGGCAAGGTGATCGATCGCCTCGAGTAGATCTTCGCGCAGCCGACCCCGCTAGATCATGAAGCCGCCGTCGACGCTGATGACCTGTCCGGTCACGGCGCCGGCGGCGTCCGACGCGAGCATCGCCGCCATCGCACCCAATTCGTCGGGCTCGACGATTCGCTTCTGAATGTTCTGGCTCTCGGCGGATCGCTTGGCCTCGGCCGCCGTCACTCCGGTCATCGCGCCGAGCATATTCCAGTCGACCAGCTTGGTGTTGGTCCATCCGGGACATAGCACGTTCACGTTGATGCCGTGGGGGGCGGCGGCATACGCAAGCGAGCGCGTGAAACCGATGAGGCCGTGCTTGGCGGCTGAGTAGGCCAGCGGGCCGCCGCCGTTTTTCGCGTAGCCTGAACCGATGCTGATGATGCGGCCCCACTTCTGTTTCATCATGTACGGAAGCGCGGCGTGCGTCGCGTAGAACGCCTGCGTGAGGTTCAGGAACAGGTTGTCCTCGAACGTGCGCGGGTCGTGATTGAGCGGATCGAGCTGAACCGGATCGGTCGCGATTACCCCGCCCGCGTTGTTGATCAGGATGTCGAGACCGCCGAGCTTGCGCGCAGCCTCGTCGACGCCGGCGGTGATCTGCTCGCGGCTCATCACGTCGATGATGACGGTGAAGCCGCGCGACCCGCGCTCCTTGATCTCGCCCGCGACCGCGTCCAGTTCGCCCTGCGAGCGCGATGCGACCGCGACCGCTGCGCCCGCGTCGGCCATCGCCAGCGCCATCGAGCGGCCGATCCCGCGGCCCCCGCCGGTTACCAATGCGCGCCGTCCCTTCAGATCGATCAGTTGTTTCATTTCCCGTCAGCTCCGTTTGTGAAATCGGGTTCTTCAGGTTGAATCGTCTTTTCTCATCTATAGGCGGACCTTTGCAAATGGACGGAGATCGCCGCGCTTGTCGGCGCGACTCCGGTCGTCGTAAGCTTCCGCCGGGCAGCGCGTGAGTTAAATCCTGCCGGAGCGACTTCTCTTAGCTGGAGGAACAGGCGATGGAATTCAAAGAAGTAGTAGGACGGCGCCGATCGATCCGTTATTTCCAATCGTGGCGGAACGTGGAGCGTGAGAAGATTCAGATCATGCTGGAGGCGGCGCGGCTTGCGTCGTGCGCGGTCAATGCGACGTTTCTGAAAGCGATCGTCGTGATTCGTGACAATATCCCGCGTGCAACGCTCGACGCGCTCAAGACTCCGGTCTCCGGACTCAACATCGAGCTCGCCCCGGTGCACATCTACACCTACGCCGACATGGGAGCTTACAAGGGCGCGCAGGCGCGGCTGAAGAAACTGGTCGACGTCGGCGCATTGAACGTCACCCACGGATGGAGCCACAAGTTCGTCGATGATTTCGTGTGGCCGAACGTTCTGAAGCCGCTGGCCGAAGGCGCGACCCAGCCGTCGGTGGCGGCGGCCGCCGCCTCGGACGCGGGCATCGCGATTTGCCAGGCGATGCTCGCCGCGGTGGACGAGGGTCTGGGCGTCTGCCTGTCGGCATTTCAGCACGAAGCGATCAACAAAGTCGTCAAGGCGCCCAAGGACTGGATTCCGCTGTGGGTGCTGCTCGTTGGCTATCCGGCCGAGTCGTGGGAGGCAGGCGGACAGCGTCCGCGCCCGCCGCTGGAGGAAATTTTCTACGAAGGCGAATACGGGAAGCCATTCAAGGGCGATCCCAAGGTGACCGAGCAGATGAAGGCGGCGAAGATGATCCAGGCGCAGGCGCCGCTGCCGTGGCGCAAAGACGAAATCAAGGCGCTGGCGCGGATGTTCGGACTTCCTGAGTAAGCAAAGCTGCGCGATGGCATCGACTAACAAACCGCTCGAAGAGTACGACTCAGTTAAGACCTGCTACAAAGGACTGCGCGAGCAATCGGGCGTTGACCCGAACGAGGACAAATCGCGCCTCGAACTGCTCAAGGAGTTCTGCGCCACGCTCGAACTCGACCCTGACGAAATCGTCGCCGCGTGTCTGCTCCGGAAAGAGGGCAAGGAGACCAAGATCAGCATCAAGGGTCGGCGCTCGATGGCGGAGCGGATCGCGGATTTCCAGGCGGCGGGCGACGCCGACGGCCGTCAGCGGGTCACGCGCGGAAACACCATCCGAAGTTTCCTGATCCACAACGGCATCCTGTTGCAGTCCGGGATCCAGATCTGAAGGGCAGCGCGGCTAGCAACTCACGAGTTGGGGAGAATTCAG
>DASQHV010000611.1:0-7969 GCA_035631915.1 Candidatus Acidiferrales bacterium
GGCGGCGGACCGATCCAGACGAGGCCCGCGTCCTGCACCGCGCGTGCAAAACTGGCGCGCTCGGAGAAAAATCCGTAGCCGGGGTGCACCGCGTCGGCGCCGGTGGCTTTGGCAGCGTCGAGAATCTTCGCGGTATTGAGATAGCTCTCGGCGGCCGGCGGCGGCCCGACCGCATAGGCGTGATCAGCCTCGCGCACGTGCAGCGCCGCGCGATCGGCATCGGAATAGACGGCCACCGATTCAACTCCCAACTCGCGGCAGGCGCGGATGATCCGCACCGCGATCTCGCCGCGGTTGGCTATAAGGATGCGCTTGAACATCGATTGTTCCCGAATCCCCGCCGCCTTGGCGCGGGGCGCCAGTTAACAAGAAATTTATACTTAATCCGCACCCCGCTCGCCATTAGCGCGGGAACCGGCGCCGCGCGACGCCGCGGCGCTACCGAGGTGGTCGGCGATATACTCCGCGACCTGCTGCCACGCGACTGCGTCGATTCCCCAGTCGCCGGCGGTCCGCACGATCACGACGTGCGTCCTGGGCGACACGAAGATGAACTGCCCCCACGTACCCAGGGCTTTGAACGTGTAGTCGTCGGCGCCGCGCGAATAACCCCACCAGAAATATTTGTAGTAGCCGCCTTCGGGGTGAAATTCGGGATAGGTTTCCCACGGCCGCTGGTCGTTCGGATCGATCGTCGTCGACTCGAGCACCCATCGCTCCGGAACGATCTGTTGGCCGTTCCAATTGCCGCGGTTGAGGAACAGGCGGCCTAATTTCGCGAAGTCGATCGCGCGCGCATTCAGCAGCACGAACGCCAACTCCAGGTCGTCCTGAAAACTGTCGATACTCCAGGTCGCGGGATACTCCATGCCGAGCGGTTTCCAGACTTTTTCCTGCAAATATTCGCTGAGGCTCCGATGCGTCGCGCGTTTCAGAATCAAGGCCACCAGCTCGGTGTTGTAGTCGCTGTAGTGAAAGGACTGGCCCGGCGGCTCCACGATCTCCAGGTCTGAGAGCAGCACCCCGCTCAGGTTCGGATGGAAATACGCGAGCGGCTCCTCGTCCCACGGCAGGTTGCGGAGCCGAAACCGGATTCCGGATCCCATCGTCAACAGATTCCAGATCGTGATCGCGTCGAATCCCGGCTGACCCTTCAATTCCGGCAGATAGTCGGTTATCGGATCGTTCACGCTCCTGATAAGTCCGTCAGCGATCGCGATTCCGACCAGCGCCGACGTGACTGACTTGGCGATCGAGCGCGAAACGCAGATCGAGTCGCGCTGGTAGCCGTTGAAATAATCTTCGTAAAGTAGTTTGTCATCGCGGACGACGATGAAGGCGTGAGTGCCGGTCGAGCGCAACAGGTCGTCGAGCGCGACGTGCTTGACCGTGTCGCCGTCGCGGTATTCGACCGTCACCTGCATCGCCTCAGCAGGCCCTGGAGCGAATCGAAATGCCGGCGGCGCGTTTTCGATCTCGTGATACGGGAACAGTTGGTAGTCGAGGTCCTTGTGACCGAGGCCGCGTGTTCCCCAGAAGAAATAGCGGTACAAATAGCCGGGATCGGTCCACGGCGCGGCGGCTGCCGATGACGGCAGCAGCAGGGAGGCCGCAACGATCAACGCCCGCAGCTGCTTCAATCGAAGGTGCAACTCAGAGCGGGATATTGCCGTGCTTCCGCGGCGGATTCTTGTCGCGCTTGTTCTCGAGCGCTTTGAGAGCCGAAATGATCCGTGGCCGCGTCTCGCGCGGCATAATCACTTCGTCAATATAGCCGAGTTCCGCGGCCTTGAACGGATTGGCGAACGTCTCGCGATAGTCGTCCGCCAGTCGCGCGCGCGCGTCGGCCGGAACCTCCGCCTTGATGATCTCGTTGCGAAAAACAATGTTGATCGCCTGCTCCGGACCCATCACGGCAATCTCGGCGCTCGGGTATGCAAAGTTGAAGTCGCCGCGGATGTGCTTCGACGACATGACGTCGTACGCGCCGCCATACGCCTTGCGCGTGATCACCGTGACCTTCGGCACCGTGGCCTCGCAGAACGCGTACAGCAGCTTCGCGCCGTGGCGGATGATGCCGGCGTACTCCTGCGACGTTCCCGGCAGAAATCCCGGCACGTCGACGAAAGTGACGAGTGGAATGTTGAACGCGTCGCAAAAGCGCACGAAGCGCGCGGCCTTGACCGACGCGTCGATATCGAGACATCCCGCCAGAAACGCCGGCTGATTGGCGACGATGCCGACCGAGTAGCCACCCATCCGCCCGAAGCCGATCAACATGTTGTGCGCGTAGTCCTTCTGCACTTCCATGAAGTGGCCGTCGTCGACAACGTGGCGGATGATCTCGCCCATGTCGTAAGCCTTGTTGGGATTCTCGGGCACCATCGAGTCGAGCGCCGCGTCGGCGCGCGCAGCGTCGTCGGCGCTGGCGACGAACGGCGGATCGTCCACGTTGTTCGACGGCATGTACGAGAGCAGCTCGCGGATCATCAACAGCGCGCCGGCGTCGTCGTCGGCCTCCAGATGGCAGACGCCCGACTTCTGGCTGTGCGTGTCGGCGCCGCCCAACTCCTGCATCGAGACCTGCTCGTGGGTGGTCGCGCGAATCACCTCGGGGCCGGTGATGAACATGTACGAGGAGTCGCGCACCATGATGATGAAGTCGGTCATCGCGGGCGAATACACGGCGCCGCCGGCGCACGGTCCCATGATCGCGGAGATCTGCGGCACCACGCCCGACGACATCACATTGCGCAGGAAGATGTCGGCGTAGCCGGCGAGCGAGACCACGCCCTCCTGGATGCGCGCGCCGCTGCCGTCGTTGAGCCCGATCACCGGGCAGCCGGTTTTCACCGCCAGATCCATCACCTTGCAGACCTTTTCCGCGAACGCGCCCGACAGGCTGCCGCCAAAGACGGTGAAGTCGTGCGAGAAGATGCAGATGCGGCGGCCGTCGATCGTGCCGTAGCCGGTCACGACGCCGTCGCCGGGGACTTTCTTGCTCGCCATGTCGAAGTCGGTGATGCGATGGGTTTTGAACTTGTCGAGTTCGACGAACGAGCCGCGATCGAGCAGAAATTCGATCCGCTCGCGCGCGGTCATGCGGCCGTTGGCTTTCTGCTTTTTGACCCGATCTGCGCCGCCCGCCGCCTCTGCCTCGCGCGACAATCTATTGAGTCGCTCTATATTTTCTTTAAGGCCCATTGCTCGATTCCGCGCGTCGCCCGAAACGGGACGCGCAAACAAAATGGCGGTCTCTGCGCCGCCGGGAAGATAGATACCGCATGTACGCCGCGGGTTAAAGCGGCTGGCTGCGTCGATCCTGCCTCCACGTTTTCACTTCGAAGTGTGCGGCGAGAAGCCCGAAAAATTCAGCCGGTCGCCGACTTTCACGCCGGCGCGCGCACACCAGCCGCCGTTGACCTCCAGCACGTATTGCGAGTCGCCGTCGACGCCGAGCAGTTTGTCGGAATTCGGCTCCGCATTCGCGACGATGCCGATCACGCGGCCGCTCGCGTCAGCAAAGATCATGTCCAGCGGAATCCACGTGTTGTGCATCCAGAAACTACGCGGCGCAGACTCCGGGAACACAAAGATCATGCCGGTGCTGTCGCCCAGGTGATTGCGATCCATCAGCCCGGTCTGGCGCGACGCGAGTGTATCGGCCACTTCGACCGAGACCGTGCCGCGCTGCTTGCCGTCCGCGCCGACGATCGATACAGACGGTCCGCGCGCACATCCGGGCGGCGCCAACAGCAGTAGTGTGAGCGCGAGCGGGATAAGGCGGATGCGCAAACTGCGATGCATTTTTCCAAAGCAAACTGACGACGCGAAATTCGACTAGGCGGTCTCCGGCGAAATTTCCTCCAGCTCGCGGCCCGACGTCTCCGGGAAAAACAGGATAATCGCCGGCGTGAGGATCCAGAACATTGTCAGGTAGCAGATCGCCCGCGCGTGCGAGCCGGTCATACCGAACAGCACGCCCTCAATGAAGAGCCCCAGCGCACCGCCAGTGGTGCCCGCGACGGCCAGCGCGCTGCCGGCGGTCGAGCGATACGACGTCGGGAACATCTCCGCACTGTAGGCGGCGAGGATGGTTCCGGAGGCGATGTCGAAGAACAACTCCAGCATCCACGCCGGCACGATGGAGTTCCCGGGCGCGGTGTACATCCAAATCACCAGCAGCGGTGACAGAAACGTGAAGGTCGCGCCCATCACGCGCCGCCCAAAGCGGTCACTCAGCCGGCCCGCGACGATCGAACCCAAAATCCCGACTGCGCCGCCGAAAATAAAGAGCGACGACACGTTGCCCGGCGACCAGTGATGCACTTCCTGGAGGAACTTCGGAAACATAAAGCCTGCCGCGTTCCCGCCCATCGAGCCCAGGAACGAAACCGACAGCAGCAGCATCAGCCGTCGCGGGTAGGCGGAGTACAGCTGGACCAGCGGTTGCCATACCTTCAGCGGCGCCGCATCGCCCAGCTGCTCTTTTTCGAAGCGCGCGCTCTCGGGCAGGACGCGGCGCAGCGGGATGACGAGCGCCAGCGGCACCAGCGCGATCGCGTACAGACCGCGCCAGCCGTAGGGAATCAGGTTGACGAAGGCGAAGACCACTGCGGCGAGGCCGTATCCACTCGACGAAATCGCGCTCATCAGGCCGATCGCCCAGCCGCGATGCTGCGCGTCAACCTCCTCCGCCAGGATGACCAGCGCGACGGCCGCCTCCGCCCCGGCGAACGCGCGCGCGACTATCTGGAACGCAACGAAAGTGCGCTCGCCCGGCGCGATTGCGCTCGCGGCGGTGAAGATCGTGTAGCCGACGACGGTGTAGAGCAGCAGGCGACGGCGCCCGAATACGTCCGCCAGCGGCGTCAGCAGCAGCGCGAAGATGTAGCCGAGGCGGATGACGGAGAGCATCGCGCCCAAATGAGATTCTGCGATCTTCAATCCGGCCTGGATCTGCTTGAGCGCCAGGCTGAGCAGCGCGCGATCGTACTGGTCGAAGAATCCGGCGGTCGACGCGATGAAGAATACCCGGCGTTGACGACGCGTGAAGGGCGGCGTGCGTCCCAGGATCCCCAGCTGAATGCTTTTGCGGCCGGCGTCCTGCTCGTGCTCAGCCTGCCGAGCCGGCTCCGGCTGGGTGTTCACTGCGACGGCGGGATCATCCATGAAGACTTGCTCCGCCAGGCTCAGTCAAACGCCATCGGCAGCGACTGCAGTCCGCGCAGAAAATACGAACCCTTATAAGCAGGCTTGAACTCGGGATCCCTCAGCCTAAGGCGCGGCATCCGCGCGAACATCGCCTCGAACGCGATCGCCGCCTCCATCCGCGCGAGCGGCGCGCCGATGCAAAAGTGGATGCCCTCGCCAAACGCGAGGTGATCGTTAGGCTCGCGTGCGATATCGAATTTTTCGGGATCCTTGAAGTGCGCCGGATCGCGATTCGCCGCCGCGACCATCATGAATGCAAACGTGCCTGCCGGAATCTCCGCGCCGCCAAGTTTCACCGGCGCCTTCGGAAACCGCACCGTCGATTGCACCGGACCGTCGTAGCGCAGCATCTCTTCGATTGCACCCGGCAGCATCGCCGGATTTCGCTTGAGCGTTTCGAACTGTTCGGGATGCCGCCCAAGCGCGAGCGTGCCGTTGCCGATCAGGTTGGTCGTCGTCTCATTGCCCGCGACCAGCAGCAGTGTGATGAAGCTCAGCAGGTCGGCCGCCGACAGCGCCTCGGCCTCGTCGTGGGCGGCGACCAGCGCGCTGACCAGGTCGGGACCGGGGCTCTTGCGGCGCTTTTCGATCTCGCCGGTGAAGTAGTCGCCGATCGCGTCGATCGCTTTCACCACCGCCGGCGGTGGCGGGCTGCCGGGCGCACGGGCGTCATCGGCGGCGACAATCGTGTCGGACCATTGCTTGAAGGTCGCGTTGAGTTCCGGCGGCACCCCCAGCATCTGCGCGATCACTTTAACCGGCAGCACGTTGGCCAGGTCTGCCATCACGTCGAACTCTCCGCGGGCCGCCACCGCATCGAGCAGGTCGGCGGCGATCTGCCGAATCTGCGGTTCGAGCTCGCGGATTCGGCGCGGCGTGAAATCGCGCGAGACCAATCGGCGCAGGCGCGAGTGCTGCGGCGGATCGGCGCCCAGCATGTTGCGTGCGCCCGCAAAGCGTCCCTGGTAGGCCTCCGGCGGAGGCGGCGGGCCGACGCTCGAGAAATTTTCGTGATCGCGGAGCCCCGCGATTACGTCGGCGTAGCGCGCGACCAACGCAATCGTTACCGGCCCGAACGTCAGCACGGTCGGCGGCCCAAGGTAGAGCGCTGCATAGGTCGGATATGGATTGGCGCGAAATTGCGGATCGAGAGGGTTGAAATAGACTTGCGGCGCTTCCGGCATCGGTCGAGTCTCCGGCTGTCAGTCAATCGCCATCGTAAGCGACGCGAGTCCGCGAAGGAAATATGAACCCTTGTGCACGGTCGGCGCGGCAGGCTCCGGAAGCCGCAGACGCGGGAACCGCTCGAGCATCCCGCCGATCGCGATCGCGCCTTCCAGCCGCGCGAGCGGTGCGCCGATGCAAAAGTGGATTCCTTCGCCGAAGGCAACGTTGTCCCTGGGATCGCGCGTGATATCGAAACGATCCGGATCGTCGAACTGCGCGGGATCGTGATTCGCGGCGCCGATCACGACAAAGCATTCGGTGCCGGCGGGAATCGTTGTGCCGCCGACTTCGACGTCGACCACCGCGCGGCGCGTCGTGGCCTGCACCGGGCCGTCGTAGCGCAGAATTTCCTCGACCGCGCGCGGCATCAACTCGGGAGTTCGGCGCAGCAGATTCATCTGCTCGGGATTGCGCCCGAGCGCCAGCATCCCGTTGCCGATCAGGTTGGTGGTTGTCTCGTTACCCGCCAACAGCAGCAACACGACGAACGCCAGCAACTCGTCGGAGGTCATCGCCTCACCGTCGTCGTGCGCGGCGACCAGCGCGCTTATCAGGTCAGGGCCGGGCTGCCCGCGCCGTTTCACTATTTGCGCGGCCAGGTAGTCGCGGAGTTCGTCGCCGGCCGCGATAACGTCGTCGGGCAGCGGCATCCCCGGCAGCGTGTTGCCGCCCGAGATCACTGCGTCGGACCAGTGCTTGAATTGCGCGTAAAGTTCGCTCGGCACGCCGAGCATCTCCGCTATGACCATCACCGGCAGCGCGTTGGCGACGTCGCGCATGACGTCGAGCTCGCCCTTGCGCTGCACTTCGTCGAGCAGCAGCTTCGCGATCTCGCGAACGCGTGGTTCAAGCTCACGGATGCGGCGCGGCGTGAAGTCGCGCGATACCAGGCGGCGCAGACGCGAATGAACCGGCGGATCCGCAAACAACATCACCGTCGCGCCCTTGAACGGCCCGCGATCCTGCACGTCGGGCGGACGTGACTGACTGCTCGAGAACCGCTGCTGGTCCTTGAGCACGGCGGTAACATCGGCATAGCGCGCGATCAGCGCGGCCGGGCCGAAGATTTCGATCAGTCGCGGCGGGCCCTGGAGGAGCGGCTTGTAGAACGGGTAGGGATTGGAGCGAAATTCGGGATCCCACGGATTGAAGCGGATTGTCTCGGCGGTTTGACTCATCGTCTTTGCGTCCTGTTTCGTCGATTCGACTAGTTGAGCTGCGGCGCGCTGCATCGGGAGACTATTTCTTCGCGATCATTTCAGATCGAGCAATCGCGATGCCATCGCCTGGCTGCAGTTCCGGTGCGGCATTTTGCGCTTTCATCGTGCATCAACGACGCTGCATGCAGTCGGCAAGCTTCGCTGCGCGACGGCTGGACGCTCAGCGGCCCGAGAAGGTCGGACGCCGCTTCTCCAGGAATGCGCGCACCCCTTCGCGATAGTCGTCGCTGTCGAAGCATCGCGCGACCATCGTCGACACCAATTTCGAGTCGCGGTCCTCGCGATCCTTCAGCACCTCGCGAATCGCG
>DASQHV010000612.1:0-2302 GCA_035631915.1 Candidatus Acidiferrales bacterium
TTCGCGACCACCCATCCCAGCACGGCGAGATTCTGCTCGACGGTCTGCGTGGCGCCGTCGTTGTTGTGCCAAATCTTCGCGGTCGGCGCGTAGATCTCGCGAATCGCCGCGCCCTCGCCGCGCTCGATCGCCTTGAACAGCCGGTCCGCGGTCTCCAGCGAAATATCAACCGTGGTCTTCACATCCATGATTTGTTCTCCGTTCGATTCGGTGCGCGCGCGGCGACGCTCTGTCCGCTACATGCTGACCGCGCCCGTCGCAGCGGCCGACGGCTGCACGCTCGGCTTCGGCGACGACGCATCCGCGGGCTTCGGCGATTCGGCCGGCGACGCCGCCGATGCCGATGAGCTCGCGGGCGCAGGCGCGGCCGCAGCAGGCGCAACCGGCGTCATCGTCGGCATCGGCGTCGGCACCGACACTGTCGGCACCGGTCCCGCCGCACTCGGCACCGCCGCGGGACTCGCACCCTCACTCGGCACCGGCTGCGACGCCATCAGCGCCGTGCCCGCGCCGTACTCATACACCAGCTCGCCGCCAAGATGACCCGTGTATCCGAGGACTCCGGCAGCGACGATCGCGACTATCAGATAGATTCCGCGAGAGCCCGCCATGAACCCCACGGCCTGGATCAGTATCCGCCACAATGCGAGCACGCCGAACGTGATCGCCATGTACTCGCCCAACTCGGCGTGCGTCTTCAGAACTTCCTTCGCGGGCGGTCCCAGCGCGTTCCAGATCCGATCGGTCTCCATATCGCCGGTCGCGAACGAACCGCCGGCCGCGAGCGCTCCCAGCACCATCAGCGTCAACGCGGTGTAGCGAATCCACACGCGCTGCGGAGCAAAGCTGCCGAACAAATCGATTACCACGGCCGTGAAGAGCAGGCCGACCGTGAAATGATCGATCACCGGATGAAGTTGAAAGGGTTGGAGGAATTTGACGACCTCGTCCATCGGCGCTCCTTGCGTTACACCGCCAGCTGCCGGCATGCGGCGGCCGGCTTCTCGCGGACAGCGTTAACGCCCCAGTAAATCACATCGCGCCACGCACGCGCGAGCGACCGCTCGCGGCGTGCAGCAACCCGAAACCTCATCGCGAAGCGACCGGTGAAAAAAGGGTTTCGGACTTCCCGTTTGAAAAAGAAAAGAGAAGCGCGAAACACGAAGCGTGTTTCGCTCTGTCATTTTCAACGACGCCCTGAGCGAAGTCCCTCTTTTCTGTCATCCCGAGCGGAGTCTGCGGAGTCGAGGGATCCCGGATCCTTCTCGGCGCCGGCGCGGGATCAGTCGCATACCGCGCGTAAGATCGCGCGCCGGGATTCTTCGCTCCGCGGACTCCGCTCTAGAATGACACGAACGTGCGATGCTTCGCTGAGGTGCCACGCGTTCTTCGCGTCTTCGCGCCCTAACTTCGAACAGGCCGTTGCGGCCGCATCTTGTTTTCTCTCTCCTACACCTGGTGCAGGGCTGGGCCCTGCCGGGGGTGCGGGGCCCGGAGCCCCGCATCTCATTCCGCGCCTGTCGGCGCACTCGCGCCTCGCACTTCGATCCTCGCGTCGCGGATCTGCACGTCGCTCCACGCGCGTTGCGTGAAGAAATATCGAATCGCGCTTCCAATCGTCAGGCACCGATAGTTGGGATTCCACCACTCCTCGAGTCCGAATGAGCCCGGCTCGGTGTCGCCCGCGGCCGAACCGGCCTGCGTGCTGCCAAGCGTGACGACTATAGCTGCCGTATCGGGCGACGGCGCCGCGGCGAACTCACGCAGATACCATCGCGCCTGCGGCGCGTCCTCCGGGATGCTAACTGTCGCGCCGGCGCCCGAAGCCACAGCCGCGGCGGCGCGCCGCAATTCGCGACGGGTCTGGACCGAAGTTGCCGGCGTTTGCCAATAGAGCAGCGCGTGCCGATCCCACGCCGCCTCGTTTGTATTCGGCGCGGGGAAAGCAAAACTAGTAGTCAGCTGCACCCAGATTGTGAGCGCCGCGAGCGCTGCGATCGCCCAACGCATCGACTTCCAACTCTCCGATCGATGCAACGCGTCGACGCCGTGTGCGGCAACCATCGCGAACGGGATCAGTATCGCGAGCACGTGTTCGGCGCGATTCGCACCGACCGTCAGCGACATCGCAACGCTGACTGCCGCCCACACGATCGACCACGCTGCGAATCGGCTCCGTGCCTTGTCCGCGACGATCGCCGCCGCGCCGACAATCGCGAGCGCCATGATCGCGAATTCGTAAAATCCGAGGATCGGGATGACGTTCCGAAGTCCCCGCTCGAACGCGACGCTTGGGAGCGCG
>DASQHV010000613.1:0-1800 GCA_035631915.1 Candidatus Acidiferrales bacterium
CTTCTTCGCCAATCTCGCCTACGGATGGATCCCGTACAAAGTCTGGCAGGTGATCGGCCGCGGCCAGAGCCCGGTGGGTCTGTCGCCTATCGGCATCGTCAAGTACGTGGTGGCCTGCCTCGCCGCGAGCGTGCTATGCGCGGACCTGGTCGGATGGGGCGACAATCTGCTGGTCATCCGCCCGTTCGCGATGCTCGGCAACGTGATCATCTTCAACAACATGGCCTCGGCGCTGTTGCTCTCGCCGTTCATCCTTGCCGCGGTTTATCCGCGCGTGAAGAAGGGCCGCATGCTCTACACAGACGTGATGCCGGAAGTGAAGCTCAAGCCGATGCCGATTCGCGCATTTGGTTTGGCGCTGCTGGTGATCGGCGAGGGTGGCGCGTGGCTGTTCGGCAATCTGCTTTCGACCGGCGCGTGGCTGCCGAAGTTTTTGCCGGCGTGGATGATGGTCGCGCCGTACGATAAACCGATCGCGATAATCGTCAGCCCGTTTATCGCGCTGGCATTCGCAGGATTGTTGGTGATGTGAAGACCGACGCGCAAATCGAAAGCACCAACGACGCGCTCCGCGTGGAGGGCGTGACGTTCACCTACCACGGCGCCGCGCGGCCGGCGCTCAGCGGCGTCAGGCTCGCGCAGGCGCGCGGTCAGATGATCGGCGTGATGGGCGCTTCGGGAGCGGGCAAATCGACGCTCGCGAAATGCCTCAATCGAATCATCCCCGAGTTCGAGGACGGCGATTTTCGCGGCGCCATTCATATCGCCGGCGAGTCCCTCGACCGTCATCGCGTCTGCGACGTCGCGCCGAAAGTTGGCATGGTCTTCCAGGATTTCGAGGCCCAGCTGTTTTCCACCAACGTCGCGCACGAGGTCGCCTTTGCGATGGAGCAGGTCGGCATGGACCGCGCCGAGATGAACCGGCGAATCGTACCCGCTCTGGAAGCCGTCGGGCTGCGCGGCTTCGAGCATCGCGATCCCACCTCGCTGTCGGGCGGCGAGAAGCAGCGCCTGGCGATCGCGTCGGTGCTCGCGCTCCGGCCATCGGTCATCGTGCTCGACGAACCGACGACGGATCTCGATCCAGAGGGCCGCGCCGAGGTCTTCGCGTTGATTCGCAAGCTGCGCGAGCAGGGGCTCAGCCTGATCGTGGTCGAGCACGAGTCGGAGGAATTACGCGCCAGCGATCGGATCGTCGTTCTGCGCGAAGGCGAAATCGTCATCGATGGCCCGCCGCGCGAAGTGTTCGCGAACTCCGACCTGCTCGAGCGATGCGGCGTGCGGCCGCCAGGACTCGGCCGCGCGCTCAAGTTGCTCGGCATCGACTCGCAACCTGACGACGTTGCGCAAGCCTGCGACGCGATCGCGCGGGCGTATCCACGGCTGGCCGCAGAGTCGGCTAGCGACAGCCCACCTACCTCGGCGCCGCCACCGAACTTGCCGGCGAGTCCGCCGTTGGTGGAAGTCACCGGTGTCAGCTTCAGCTATCCCGGCGGGCCGCGAGTGCTCGATTCAATCGATCTGAAAGTCGACGCCGGCGACTTCATCGCGATCGTCGGTCAAAACGGGTCCGGGAAAACCACGCTTGCGAAGCACATCGTCGGCCTGCTCGCTCCCGCGGCAGGTTCCGTGATGCTCGAAGGCAAGGATCGAATCGCAATGCGTCCCGCGGAGACCGCGCGCGAGGTCGCTTACGTTTTCCAGAATCCTGACCATCAAATCTTTGCCGCCACGGTGGAGGAGGAGGTCGCATTTGGTCCGCGTAACTTCGGCCTGCCGGCCGACGAGATCAAGCGGCGA
>DASQHV010000614.1:0-3395 GCA_035631915.1 Candidatus Acidiferrales bacterium
TCCGCATATCTCGGCGTCGATGCTCGAAGACAAAATCGCGAGCATCAAGGAGAGCGGCGCGGAGGTGGTCGTCGCGAACGACTGCGGGTGCCTGATGCAGATGGGCGGCGGGATGTCGCGCGCGGGC
The DNA here is from genome assembly GCA_035631915.1 of Candidatus Acidiferrales bacterium. Classification (GTDB taxonomy): domain Bacteria; phylum Desulfobacterota; class Binatia; order Binatales; family Binataceae; genus Binatus. The sequence continues at coordinate 128 of DASQHV010000614.1, forward strand.
GTGAAGATCGAGACGCGGCACATCGCGGAGATCCTCGCGTCGCGCTAGAGCAGAATCGTCAGCCGAATCTAGTGATGTTCGTGCACGTATAGACCCGGGGCGGGCTCGCCGGGTTTGAACTTCTCGCTGCCGAGTGACTTGGGCGCCGCGTGTTCGCTCCCAGAGCGGGCGGCAATCCACTTGATCCAGTGGTCCCACCAGGTGCCCTTGTTTTCGGCGGCGCCCTTCAGCCATTCGTCGGGACTCTCGGGCAGCTTGCTGCCGACGTAGTAGCGCGCCTTAAAGTTGCCCGGCGGATTCACCAGGCTCTGGATATGGCCGCTGGAGCCGAGCACGAATTCGATGCGTCCGCCGAACATCCGGGTCGCGCGGTAGCACGCGCGCCACGCGCAGATGTGATCGGTCATGCCCGCGACCAGGTAGAGATCATTCTTGACGGCGCGCAGATCAATCGGCGTGCCGAGGATCGTGAAATCGTCGGCGCGGGTCAGCGGGTTGCGCAGGAACAGCTCGAGAAATCCCGCGTGGAGCTTGGCCGGCAGGTTGGTTGAGTCGCTGTTCCAGTAGAGGATGTCGAACGGCGCCGGATCGTTGCCGAGCAGATAGTTGTTGACCCAGTAGTTCCAGACCAGGTCGTTGGGGCGGAGCCACGCGAACACGCGCGCCATGTCGGCGCCGTCGAGCACACCTTTTTCCGCCGAGCGATCGCGCGCCGCCTTGATTGCGTCCTCCGTCGCGAACATCCCGGTCATCGAGGGCAGGCTGGTGTCGAGCATCGTGACCAGCAGCGTGACGGCGTTGACGCGCTTGTCGTTGGAGGCGGCGAGATGGCCGAGCATCAGCGAGGTGGTGATTCCGCCGGCGCATACGCCGAGCACGTTGCAGTCGGGGCTGCCGGTAATCTCGCAGGCCGCCGCGATCGCGTCCTTGCACGCGGTGATGTAGTCGTCGAGCCCCCAGTTGCGATTTTGCGGCGTCGGATTGCGCCAGCTGATCGTGAACATCGGGAGTCCGTGCTTCACCGCGTACTCGACGAAGCTGCGGCCGGGCGCCAGGTCCATAATGTAGAACTTGTTGATTTGCGGCGGGATGAACAGCAGCGGGCGTTCGTAAACCTTGTCGGTGGCGGGGGCGTACTGAATCACCTCACACAGCGCATTGCGAAACACCACGGCGCCGGGCGAGACTGCGAGGTTCTTGCCGACTTCGAACGGACGCTTGTCCACCTGCGACGGCATCCCGCCGTTGTTCCACAGGTCGCCGACCATGTTGCTGATCCCGCGCACCAGGCTCATCCCGGCGGTGTCGAATGCCCGCTTCAACGCGCTGGGGTTCATCCAGAAAAAGTTGGTCGGCGCCAGCGCCTCGGTCATCAGCGTGACGGCGAACTTCTGTTGCTCGACCTCCTTCCACTCGACGCCGTCGTCTTCGTTGACCAGATCGTGCATCGCGGCGCGCCAGGCCAAATACCACTGCATCGCGCGGCGGAACATCGGCTGCTCCGACCACGCGGGATCCGTGAAGCGTTTGTCGCCAGGTTCCGGCGCGATCGTGGACACGCCCGCGACGACCTGCCCCAACTCTAGCGCGAGTTGCAAGCTGCGCGACGCGAGGTTGGCCGGTTGCGACGCGAGATGAGTCAGGAACATCGTGAGCGTGCCGACAACCTGGCGCGCGTCGAGGCCGACGAACGGGTTGGCGCCGAGGATCGCGTTCAGCGCGGGATGGCTGTCCTCGGGCGTCAGGATTTCAGGTTGTCGCTTGGCCGCGCTTTCCATTTTCGCCACCTCGGGCGGTTTCAGCGGTCGGAGGCCGCGATTTCACCATATCGGCGCAGTTATCGCCAAACTCGACGCGCGCAGGTTTAGGCGTCGACCAGTCCGAAGCGCACTCCGCAGATCATCACGAGGTCGTCGGCGGTGCGACGGCCGCGCTGTTCCGCGGCTTTCAGCGCTCGCGCACGATCGACGACGACCAGGTCGATGCCGCCGAGGCCCTCGCCGCGGCCGTCAGTGTCTTTGACGAAGCGAATCGTGCCGCGGTCGAGCCGAATCGCCGCGTGGTCGTGCGCGTCGCGAGTCACTGGCAACTCGAGGATTCGACTCCATCGTTCTGCGAGCGCAGCCGGCTCGGGCGACTGAATCTCCGCCGCGGCGATCGCGCGGACGACGTCGGTGCGCACCGCCGGCTTCCAGTTGCGTCCAGCGGGCGCCCACGGTCCGTCAAGTGCTTCACCACCCTTCTGATAGTCGATCTCCAAAAAAGTGCCGCCGGTGTCGCGCGGATGAAGCTGCATGATGCTGTATTCGGGTGAGTCGTCCTCCAACGCTTTACGGATCCCGAGTTCGGCGGCGCGCCGTTTGCGCGGCGCATGCTCGTCGCATTGCAGGATGCACATGTAGCCGCCGTCGCCGCGGCGCCGTTCGAGGTAGCGGCCGCCCGCGGTGTTCTCCTGAATCGGCGCGACGATCTCGATAAACTGGCCGCCGACCGGCAGCAGCGCGTTCTCGAGCCCGAAGACCTTGACGCCGGGATCGCGATGCCCGACTTCGAGGCCGAACACGGCGCGGAAATCGTCAACGACCGGGGCCAGCTTGTTCGCTACCAGAGCCAACTGACGCATACGGAGCCACATGATGAAATCCTCCCTGGCTAACGGCCTTCGAACTTTGGTTTGCGCTTCTCGACCTTCGCGGCGAACGCTTCGCGCGTGTCGTGCGTGGCGAACATCGGGATGTGACGCGCGGTTTCGAGGTCGATGTAACTTCTCAGATCCATCCGCTCGGCTTCGACGAAGTTCGCCTTCATGGTCCGCAGTGCAATCGGCGCGGCTTCGACGAGACGCTGGACGATCGCGCCGACTTCGGCACGAAAAGTCTCGTCGGGGAATACTCGGCTGACGAGTCCGATCCTGAGCGCTTCGGCCGCGTCGAACTTGCCGGGCATGAAGTACAACTCGCGGGCGCGCGCCGCGCCGACGATTCGCGGCAGCGTCCACGGGCCGCCCATGTCGCCGGCGACACCGACGTCGAGGAATGCAACATTGAAGCGCGCCGATTGCGCCGCGTAGCGGAAGTCGCACGCACACGCCCAGCCCAACGCCGCGCCTGCGCACGCGCCATTGACTGCCGCGATCGTCACCGCGTGCATCTCATGCAGCAGCGTCGAGACGTGGTAGTCGCGCGGGCCGGAGCCGTCGTCGCGCGACTCATCGGCGCCCCGCTCTTCGCCGGACGCGACGACGTTCAAATCCGCGCCGGGACAGAAC
>DASQHV010000615.1:0-3540 GCA_035631915.1 Candidatus Acidiferrales bacterium
GCCTTGAAATGTTCCTCGCACAGGCTGCTGGTCGCGTAACGAATCTTGTGGCACTTCTCGAAGGTGCAAGTCTTGTAGCGCGGCTTGGGCATCTCGCCCGCCTTCCAGAGCCGAAAATGCTGCCGGCAGTAGCCCTTGCCAACCGCCTCGCGCGCGCAATCCTTGGCCTTGCAATTTCCTTTGTTCGCCATGAGTCCCTTCTTGGATGCCGCTTTCCGACTCGACGCCGAAACCGCGGCTGAGCAATTCATCTACAATAGTGATCGCCCGCGCGACTTCATAGAGGCCGCGACGCTCGACGCAGAATCACACGCGCAGCGCGCGATACAGCGGCGCGAGCTCGGCGAACGCGTCGAGCAGCTCAGCGCGGTCGAGTCTTAGGGCGTCGCGCACCGCCCAGCCGAAGCCGACGTCGATAGCGCCGGTCTTCCCGGCGATCGCATCGGCCAGGCTCATGAAGAAGTCGCGCCCCGCCGACGTGAGCGGGGGCATCTTCCGGAAGTCCCAATCTTCGTAGCGCTGGATCTTTGCGCCGCGAAACGATTTCTCCAACTCGGCGGAATTGGTCGCGAGCGCGCGGGCCATCGCGCCGCGGCCTTCTGCGTCGTGGCTAACGACCAGCCGCGCATGAAGGCCCGCGCTCGAGACGAATAGCGCAACGTATGCCGCGCGCTTGTAGCCCGCTCGCGACGGACCCCATGCAATCCAGGTTTCGCCGGGCGGCGCCGAAGTTCGCCGCCGATGCTGCGCGGAGTGCGGGAACAATTCCACGCGCAAGCGCCGCGACAGCTCCGGCGCGAGCTCGACGCCGAGCCGATTCAGCCGCGGCGTGATGCGCAGATAAATTTTCTGCATCCGCGCGCTGAACCCCGGAATCGAGAACACCTCAAAATCGCCGCGCGAAAATCCCACCCTCGCCACCGACCGAACTCCGCTTCCGCCGTCGTCAGGATTTTTCCAGCACCACCAGCATCCGCATCCCCGTGAGCCGGATTGCCAGCGGGCCGAATATTCCGTCCTCAATCTTTTGCAGCGTCGCGAATCCGGTCTGCGGGAGAAAGCATCGGTAACCGAAACCGCCGGTCATCGGGTAGAGCAGGAAGCCGAACTTCCGCGCATGGACCAAGCGGCACGGCTGCAACATCTGCAACGTGCGCGCGCGGTTGGTCCAGAACAACAGCTCGGGGATTGCCGCGTTGGCGAATTCCTGCGCGCGATCTTCGGCCATCGGCGTTCCGTCGAGTCCGAACAGGTCCCACTTGGTGTCGATCGGCTCATGATGAAACACGCCGTAAACAAAGCGCGACCACGGCGAGAGCGCCGGCTCGCACAGCACAAGGCGTCCTTTCGGCTTCAGCGCCGCGATCGCCTGGCGCAGAAAGTCGAGCGGCCGCTGCAGGTGATGCAGCACGTCGAATGCGAACACAGTTCCGATTTTGCCGCGCGCCAACGCGAGCGCGTGCGCGTCCATCGCAACATCGACCCACGGTCCGGAGCGGAAAACGTCGGTCGAAACGACGTCGCGATAGTAGTCCTTGAAATTTCCCGAGCCCGCGCCGATTTCGACCACCGGCTTCTCGGACGAGAATTGCGCGACGCACCGCGCATACCAGTGGTTGTAGAGCAGGCGCAGGACCGGCTTCCGGAGCCATACTTCTCGCTGCCGGCGCACTTCATCCAGATAGTTTGGAGAATCGGAGCCGAGTTTATTCGCGCTTGCCGGCAGGTTTTCGGGTGGCATCAGGCTAGTCGATGCACTGAAAATTCAAGGAAGTGTCCCACGTTTTTTGCCGACTGCGCATTTTTCGGTTTCTATATCACGGGCGCTCCATGAAACCGAACTCGCGCCCTTGCGTATTTCGATCCAGTGGGAAGGAGGTATGCCGAAATGAAACGAGCAATCAAGATTTTGCCGGTCGCGCTGCTGGCGTTTGCGTTTGCGGCTCCCGCGATGGCGCAGGAAGGTCGCGTGAATCGCGACATCAGCCCGGCGGAAGTTGCGAACTTCGACAAGTTCCTGGACCAGCATCCGAAGATGTCGGCCGAGCTGTCGCGAAATCCGCAACTCGTCGACAATCCGAACTTCATCGCGAACCATCCCGAGCTGCACGAATTCATGCAGAACCATCCGGGCGTCCGCGAAGAGTTGAAGGAAACGCCGGGCCAGTTCATGTCGCGCGAGGGGCGCTACGAATGGTACCGCGACGGCCATGGCATCACGCGTCACGAACTCGGCACCGCGGACAACTACTTCGACCATCACCCCGACGTTTACCAGGCGCTGTCGAAAAATCCTGCGCTGATCGACAACCGCGAGTTCGTCGAGAATCATCCGGGACTCCACGACTATCTCGAAGACCATCCGTACGCGCGCCGCGAGTTCAAGGAGCATCCGTACCGCTTCATCCATCGCGAGCATCAGTACGATCGGCATGAGGGCGCGCACAGCTAGGACATCGCGCGCTGCAGGTTTTCTCCCCCAGCCAGCGCGGGAGGCCGCACGTCGGGCCTCCCGCTTTTTCTTCGCAGAATCGGTGCGTTGAATTTGTGCTGCCGACAAGCGAAGTCCCATGGTAGTATCGCGCGATGGCCGCGATACCTGAGCCTCTCCCAGCTCCGCGCTTCGACGCGATGCTCGCGGCGCACGGCCTTCCCGCGTTGCGCCGCGTCGCACCGCTGACGATGCAGGTGAACGTCGGCAAGCTGTGCAACCAGGCATGCCATCATTGCCACGTCGACGCGGGACCGCGCCGCACCGAGCGCATGACGGCTGCAACCGCTGCGCGCGTGATCGAGGTGCTGGGCGCGAGTCCACATGTCGCCACGCTCGACATCACCGGCGGCGCGCCGGAATTGAATCCCAACTTTGCGATGCTGGTCGAGCAGGCACGCGCGCTCGGCCGCCGCGCGATCGTGCGCTGCAATCTCACGGTCACGCTCGAACCCGGGATGGAATGGCTGGTGGATTTCTACGCGCGCGCGGGCGTTGACCTCGTCTGCTCGCTGCCGTGCTACACGCCGGAGAACGTCGATCGCCAGCGCGGCGCCGGCGTCTTCGACAAGAGCATCGTCGCGCTTAGAAATTTGAACGACGCTGGATTCGGCCGCGGCCGGCTGCGCCTGGACCTGGTCTACAATCCGGTGGGTGCCGTGCTGCCGCCGGCGCAGGCGGAGCTTGAAGCGCGCTACCGCGACGAGCTCGCGCGCGGCTTCGGAATCGTTTTCGATCGCCTGCTGACGATTACCAATATGCCGATCGCGCGCTTCGCGCATCAGCTGCTGTCGGCCGGCGGCCAAACCGAGTACATGGCACTGCTGGTGAATCACTTCAATCCGGCGACGGTGGACGCGCTGATGTGCCGCAGCCTGGTCAGCGTCGGATGGGACGGGCGGCTTTATGACTGCGACTTCAACCAGATGCTCGAGATTCCGCTTGCCGGCTCTGGGAGCAAGCATCCGCTTACAATCTGGGAAATCGACGATCTCGCGCTGCTTGCCGACGCGCCGATCGCGACGGGTCAGCATTGCTACGGATGCACC
>DASQHV010000616.1:0-5655 GCA_035631915.1 Candidatus Acidiferrales bacterium
CAGAAAAATCTCTACCGTCGCTACCGGATTCGCACGTTCGTCGGACAGGACGATTTCGCCAGCATGTACGAGGTGCTCAAGCGCCGGCTCGAGCGGGCGGTGCGCGAAAGGGAGTACCCCGACCTGTGGGTGATCGACGGCGGCAAGGGTCAGCTCAACGTCGCGCTGGAAGTGCTGCGCGAATTCAAGCTCCTCGAGCAGATCGATTGCGTGTCGCTGGCCAAGCAACACGTGATCGACGATCGGCGGGCGAAAGAGGTCACGAAATCCGAGGAGCGAGTCTTTCTGCCGAATCGGAAAGATCCGATCGTGCTGCCGAAAAATTCGACGGCGCTGTTCCTGCTGGTGCGGATTCGCGACGAGGCGCATCGCTTTGCAATCACCTACAACCGCGAGCTGCGGCGGCGCGCGCGGCTGCGCTCGGTGCTCGACGATATCGAGGGCGTCGGGCCGGTGCGTCGGCGCGCGATGCTGCGTCATTTCGGGAGCCTCCGGCGGATTCGCGACGCGACTGCGGAGGAGCTTGCGTCGGTCAAGGGCCTGAATCGCGACCTCGCGTCGGCGATTCGGCGGCATCTCGACGAGATGTCCACGCTGCTCGACAGCGAGGAAGCGGCTGAGCCGGCAAGCGACGGAGTGAGCGCCGATCAGCGCTGATTCGTTCCTCAAAGCACAAACCCTGGTTCGCACAACCGCGCGATTACAGCGCATAGTCACATAGTCAGCATCGACTCTAGGACTCCATTGATACGCCAGGGGGTGCCTGCTTATTGCGGCGGTAGCACCGTCACGGTTGCGCGGCGAAATCGAGCCGGTCGAACTCGTGTCGAGCGGCGAGCTCGAGATTCGGGTCGATGCAGCCCGAATCGGCGCTCGCGAACGGATCGCGCCGGTGTACGCGGTGGCGTTCGCGATTGTCGTGGGCGACGGCCTCGCGAATTTTCATCTTTCGATTCCATTCTGGATTCCGCTGGTGGTCGGGATTGTCGCGCTTGCGGCGTTTCTCGCGACGCGTCCCGGTCTCGGAACCATCATCGCATATCTCGCGATAGCGCTGTCCGCGACGGCGGCGGCCGACGCGGTGCTTGCGCCGCCGCTCGCGCCGGGCAGCATCCGCAATCTCACTGCCGGATCGCGCGTCACGATCGAGGGGCGCGTATTTCGCGAGGTCGAACGTGAACTGTACGGCGACCGATTGTACGTGGCGGTCGAGCGCGCTGCGGAGCAGGGCACGCCGATGGTGAAGCGCGACGGTGCAGTCAGAATCGTGGTGCCGGCGGGCGGCGGCTACCGACTGGGCGACGAAGTCAGGTTCACTGCACCGATACATTTTCCGCGCAACTACGGAAATCCCGGCGAGTTCGACTACGCGGCTTTGATGGCGCGCGAAGGAATCGACGCGACGATGACCGCCGCGATCAGACACGCGCCGGCGGCAGCGTCGTCGCGGCGAAAACCACCTGATTCCATTGCGCCGCAGGTGATCGGACATCGCTCCACGTTTCCGGCGAGCCAGATCGAATCCATCCGTTTGCGAATCGGCCAGTTCTTCGACCGCAATCTCGACTACCCTGAAAATGCCGAGATGCGCGCGCTGGTGATTGGCGACCGCGGCGAAATCGGCGAGCTGCTGCGCAACATCTTCGCCCGCACCGGAATGGCGCATCTGCTGGTCATCTCGGGCCTGCATCTGAGTATCGTCGCCGGCGCGATGTTCGCGGTGATGAGGCTGGCGATGATGATGCTGCCGGGAATGGCGAGCCGCGGCTACGCGAACAAGGTCGCGGCGATCGGCGCGATGCTCGCGGTTACCGCATACGCGTCGATCGCGGGGCATCACGTGTCGACTATCCGGGCGCTGGTGATGGTGCTGGCGTACATGCTGGCGGTGACTATCGATCGCGCGCGCGAGGTGCTGGCCGCGCTTGCGCTTGCCGCGATAGTCATCTGCGTCGCGATCCCCGGCTCGACCGCCGACATCGGGTTCCAACTCTCATTCGTTTCGGTGATCGGAATCGTGCTTGGGATGGAGCGGTTTGCGGCGTGGTTCGCGCGACGGAAGCGCCTTGGCCGATTGCCTGGTGAAGCTCCGTCGCGCGGATGGCGCGCCGCGGAACTCGGTTGCGGATACTTCGCGGTGTCGTTCTGGGCGATGCTCGCGACGGCGCCGCTCACCGCATTCCACTTCAATCAGTTCGCGGTGGTCGGCCTGGTCGCGAACGCAGTGGTGGTTCCGATCATGGCGTTTGGCGCGACGATAAGCGGGCTGGTCGCCGCGGCGCTTAGTTTTATTTCGCCGGCGATGGCGCGACCGGTGTTGCTGTTCGGCGCCCTGGCGCTTCGCGTCGGTAACTGGCTGGCGGAGGCGTTCGTCGAGTGGCCAATGGCGTGGTCGCGCATCTTCACGCCGACGATTCTCGAGCTCGCGATCGTGTACGGCCTGCTTTTGCTGTGGCTGCTGGCGCCGCTCGCTGCGCCGGTCTCTCGCAAGGCTGTCAGCCTCGAAGCGGAACCGAATCGAAGCGAACGTATCCCGCGATTCGGATTGCGCGTCGGTTGCGCGACCGTGCTCGCGACTATTCTTCTGATCGACGCGGCATACTGGACCTACGACCGGTTCCTCAATCGCGACCTACGCGTGGCGTTTCTCTCGGTGGGAGAGGGCGACGCCGCGGTGGTGCGTTTCCCCGGCTCGGGCGTGATGGTGATCGACGGCGGCAGTGCGTTCGGCGGTTTCGATGACGGCGAACGAATCGTCGCGCCGTACTTGTGGTCGCAGAAGATCATGCGGGTCGACTACGTCGCGATGAGTCACGCCGATCTGGATCATTTCGGCGGACTGGGTTTCGTGGTGGCGAACTTCGCGCCACGCGCGTTTTGGACCAACGGGGTCAGCAGCCTGGACTTCGCCTACGGCGAGCTGTTCGACGAACTGGTGCGCCGCCGCGTTCCGATCGTGCGGGTGGGCGAGCGGGCGCCGGTTGGCGAGATCGGCGGCGTTTCGATCTCGTCGTTGAATGGAGCGGGCGGCGGCGCCGCGCGGACGCCGAACAACAGCTCGATGGTGCTGCGATTCGACCTTGGAAAAATGTCGATTCTGTTCACCGGCGATATCGAGTCGGGGGGCGAGCGTGCGCTGCTCGCGAATCCGGGCGGACTGCAATCGACGATACTCAAGGTGCCGCATCATGGGAGCCGCACGTCGTCGACGCCGGCGTTCGTGGCGGCGGTGCGTCCGGCGGTCGCGGTGATATCCGACGGCTACCTGAATCATTTTCATTTCCCGGCGCCGGCGGTAGTCGAGCGGTACCGCGACGCGGGCGCGACGATATTTCGCACCGACCTCGACGGCGCTGTGATGCTCGACGCGGCGCGCGACGGCGCGACGATTCGCTCCTGGCGCGGTAGTTCGGAACTCAGACTTGCCGCACCTGCAAATCCGGCGACGCATCGCTAGTATGACCGGATGCGCGTTCGCACTTACGGAGACTCGGAGTCGGCGGCGCGACCAACCGTGATTGTCGTACACGGCGGGCCGGGCGCTGCGGGATCGATGGCGCCGGTCGCGCGGGCGCTGGCGGATTCCTTCCGCGTTCTCGAGCCCTTCCAGAGCCCGACCAGCGATACCGTAGCCGGGCACGTCGCGGACCTGCATGAGGTCGTGCAGAGTCACTGCGGCTCGATGCGACCGTCGATCGTCGGACATTCGTGGGGCGCGATGCTGGCGCTGGCCTATGCCGCGGCGCATCCGGAGATGGCCGGTCCGATTGTGCTGATCGCGTCGGGCACCTTCGATCTGGCGTCGCGCGCGCGGCTGGAGGCGAACCTGGATGCGCGCATGGACGCGACGTTGCGCCGTCGATTCGAGCGCCTGTCAGAGGAATTTCCCGACCCGAACGATCGTCACGCGGCGCTCGGCAACCTCACCTTGCAACTGTATTCGTGCGACCTTGCCACAGCCGAGACGGAAGCCGAGCCGGGCGACAAGAGTGCGGGCGTCGAGAGCTGGAACGACATGGTCCGCCTGCAGAACGCGGGCGTTTATCCGCAGTCGTTCGCAGCGATCAAGACGCCGGTCCTGATGCTGCATGGCGACTCGGATCCCCACCCGGGACCCGAGACGCGCGACTGCCTGCGCCCGTACCTGCCGCAACTCGAGTACGTCGAGCTCGCACGATGCGGTCATTATCCGTGGGTGGAGCGTTCGCAGCTCGGCGGATTCTTTCCGCTGCTGAAGGACTGGCTGGCGCGCAATCGAGCGTGATCTCGGCGGCGCGCAGAGTCGCGCTGCGCCCTGTCCGCGCGAGGGTTGACGAGGTTTCGCACCTGTGGGAAACTCCGGCAAAAGATGAAGGACCGCGCCGCCTCGAGGGGCGGCGTTAGTCATTCTGACAGCATCGTCATCATCGAATAGTCCGGAGGATCTGTATGGCTGAGCAGGCTCAAGCTACTGACACGGGACCGCGCCCGATCGTTCCATTCCTGAAGCTCGCACCGAAGCCCCATCTGATCGCCGTGAAGTGCGGCAAATGCGGCTCACTGTTCCTGGATCTCAAGCGCGTCGCATGCTCGAAGTGCGGCGCGACCAAGGACCAGTTCAGCGAAGTCTCGCTATCCGACAAGGGCAAGGTTTACGTTTTCTCAGTGGTCCACCAGTCATTCCCCGGTATCAAGACGCCGTACGCGACCGCGATCATCGATTTGCCGGAGGGCATCAGCGTGCGCTCCAACCTGTCGGGCGTCGATCCGGAGGACCTGCAAAAGAATCCGCAGAAATATTTCGACATGCCGGTGGAGATGGTCACGAGCGTCGGCGCCAAGGATCGCGAAGGGCACGACGTGGTGATATTTTCGTACAAGCCGAGTAAGAATTAAGGGTGCGCGAGATCGAGCCGCCCAGCGAACCAAGACTGCAACGGACCCGGGCATAGCGCCGGGCCGCCAGGAGGAATCAAGATGGGAAACGTTTATGTCCTCGGTACCGGGATGATCAAATTCGGCCGCTATCCCGAAAAGACCGTTCCGGAACTCGGCGGTGAGGCCGCGCTGATTGCGCTCAAGGACGCGGGCATCGGAATCAAGGACGTCGAGATGTTCGCCTGCGGAAATCTCTACCAGTCCAACGCGATGGTCGGGCAACGAATCCTGCAGCAAATCGGCCAGTTCGGTATTCCCGTAATCAACGTGTCTAACGCATGCGCCACCGGATCGACGGCGTTCCGCGAGGCGTACATGTCGGTCGCGTCGGGAATGTACGACATCGCGATGGCGGTTGGCGTCGAGCAGATGGGCAAGCAAGGCCTACTCGGCGGCGCGGGTGGCGGCGACCCCGCATACTCGACCGAGTGCAAGCTGGGTTCCGTGTTGATGCCGGCGGTGTTCGGCCAGGCGGGAATCGAGCACATGCGCAAGTACGGCACCAAGCTGGAGCACTTCGCGAAGATCTCGGTGAAATCGCACAAGCATGCGACCAAGAATCCGTTCTCGCAGTATCGCAACGAAGTCTCGCTCGAAGACGTGATGAACGCGCGCATGGTCGGCTATCCAAACACGCTCTACATGTGCTGCCCGACCGGCGACGGCGCGGCGGCTGCGATCCTGGTGAGCGAAGCCAAGTTGAAGCAATTGGCGGGCGGACGAAAGCGCGCGCGCGTT
>DASQHV010000617.1:0-1738 GCA_035631915.1 Candidatus Acidiferrales bacterium
CTCGGAAGCCAAACTGGAATCCTCCAAAATTAATCTCTCCCGCGTGAACGACATTTACGTCGAAGTGGAAAAGCAGCTTGCGTCCCTCAAGCGGCAGGCCTCGAAGGCTCGCCGATACGCCGAAATCCGCGAGCAGATGCGCGGGTTGTTGCGCCAGGTCCTTGCGAGCAAAGCAAGGGAGCTCGACCTCGAGGCAGACCGGCTAGCAAGGCTGGTCGGGGGAATCTCGCAGCAGGAATCTCAGGAAGCGCAGTCGGTGAATCAATGGGAAGCGGAACAGGAGCGCCTGTCGTCGCGCACCTATGAACTGGAAGGCGAGCTGCGGCAGCATCAGAACGTCCTTGGACAGACGGCGCTTGAACTGGACCGCAGCGAGAATCGCATTCTATTCAACCGGCAGCGCACCGCGGAATTGACCGGCCGGCTGCAACAATTAAGCGTAGAAATCGAGCAGGGCGCGGCGCAAGCCGCGCAGGTCGAGTCACGCGCCGCCGCGCATGGCGAGTCGGTCACGGCTATACAGGGCGAAGTCTCGCGCGTCGAAGCCATACTGACGAACCTGGTTGCGACCACTGCTGAAATTTCAGGCGCCCACGATTCCGCGGAAGAGCGCATCGCCGCGTTGCGCCGCTCGGCCGCTGAGCTTGGCGACGAACTGACGCGCTTGCATGGTGATCAGGCGCAGGCGGAACAAACGCTCGCACATCATGTCGAAAGCGTGAGGCGCTACGAGCAGCAGGAACAGCAATTGCTCGAGGAAGCCTTGCACCATCGCGAGCGGGCGCAGGCCGCCGATCTGCACTGGCAATCCGTCCTGGAGCGCACGCGCCGGCTGGAAGAACTAGTGCGCAACGCGCAGGCGCGCATCGCCGACCTCCGCCGCCAGCAGCACGAAGCCACCGCGCAGGCCGCCGCCTCCCGCGACGCTCTTGCCAGCGGCCGGGCCCGGCGCGCATCGGTCGAGCAGATTTTAAATGACCGCTCCTACACCGCGGACGCGGTCCAGAAACTATTCGCTTCCAGCCAAAACGGCGATGATTCCACCGGCTTCCGCGCCGTCGGCGTGCTGGCCGATTATGCCGAGGTCGAGCAGGAATACGAGAGCGCCATCGAGCAATTTCTGCGCGACGAGCTGGAGTACGTCGTCGTCGAAACCTTTGACGTCGCCCGCGCGGGCATTGCCATGTTGCGCGACGAGGTCGGCGGCCGTGCCACGTTTTTTGTGGACTCGCTGCGCAAGCTGAATTTGCAGCCGAACGAACCGGTTGTGCCCTTCGAGATCGAACGGGAAACAGTTTCGCGCCTCGATCGCCTCGTGGAATTTCGCGATCCGCTGGGCCCTGCGGCGAAGCAGTTTCTGCCGCGGCTGCAATCGGCGTTCCTCGTGGAACAATCCGCGGTGGCCGAGCGGCTCGCGCGCGAGAATCCCGCGTATTCGTTCGTGACGCCCGACGGCACAACTTATCAGGGCCGCGTCGTCAGCGGCGGACGTCCGTCGGAAGCGGGCCCTCTCGGCATGAAGCGCGAATTGCGTTCGCTGGACGCCGAAGTGCTGCAACTCGAACGCGTGGCATCGGAAGCGCAGGCCGCGCTCCTTCACATCGAAGAAGAATCTCGTGCTTGCGAAGCAACGCTCGAACAAGCCACGGCGCAGCACGTTGAATCCGAAAAACTCGAGGTGGCGGCCACGTTGCAGCGTGACCAGGCGCGAGGCGACATGGTGCGCCTCGGAATCGAA
>DASQHV010000618.1:0-2722 GCA_035631915.1 Candidatus Acidiferrales bacterium
CGATGCGATGCGCGGTGCGGTGGTGCGGAGGGGTCAGCCATGAGTTTCGTTCATCTTCACGTCCATACCCAGTACAGCCTGCTTGACGGCGCCAACAAGATCGGACCGCTGATCGAACACGCGAAAGCCTCCGGCATGGAGGCGATCGCGATGACCGACCACGGCAACATGTTCGGCGCGGTCGAGTTCTACCAGAAGGCGACGGCGGCCGGCATCAAGCCGATCATTGGCGTCGAGGCGTACCTTGCGCCGGGCAAGCGCACCGATCGCACGCAGGTGCCGCGCAGCGACGACTTCGACGGCGGCGGCAATTTCCATCTCATCCTGCTCGCGCAAAATCGCGCGGGCTATCGCAACCTCTGCCGCCTGCTCACCACCGCTTACCAGGACGGCCTCTACTACAAGCCGCGCATCGACAAGGAAATTCTCGCCGAACTCTCGGACGGCATCATCGCGCTGTCGGGATGTTTGTCCGGCGAGCTGGCGCGATGGCTCCGGCAGGATCGTTTCGACAAGGCGCGCGAGACCGCCGAGCAGTACGCGCGGATGTTCCCCGGGCGCTACTACCTGGAGCTGCAGGACAACAAGCTGCACGCGCCGCTCAACTCGGCGCTGCGTGACATCGGCAAGCAGGTCGGGCTGCCGCTGGTCGCTACCAACGATTGCCACTACCTGCATCGCGACGACGCCAAGGCGCACGAAGTTTTGCTCTGCATCCAGACCGGCAAGACGATGGCCGACGAGTCGCGCTGGCGGTTCGACACCGACGAGCTCTACGTCAAGACGCCGGACGAGATGGCGCGCGCATTCGGCGCCGACTCGGAGGAGGTGCGCAACAGTGTCGAGATCGCGCGCCGCGTCGATTTCGAATTCGAGTTCGGCAAGTTTCACTTCCCGGTTTTCAAGTCGGGCCCCGGCATCGACCTGGACGCCGAGATGGAAGCGCGCGCACGCGCCGGCCTGACTGCGCGGCTGGCGGAAATTTCGGCGCGCAATCCGGGCGTCGACGTCGCGCAGTACCACGAGCGAATCGATCGCGAGCTGCCCGTCATCCGCGACATGGGCTTCTCCGGCTACATGCTCATCGTCGCCGACTTCATCGGCTACGCGCGCTCGCTCGGCATCCCGGTCGGACCCGGCCGCGGCTCAGTGGTCGGCAGCCTGGTGTCGTACGCGCTGGGCATCACCGAGGTCGATCCCGTCGAGCATCGGCTGCTGTTCGAGCGATGGCTGAATCCGGGGCGCAAATCGATGCCCGACATCGACGTGGATTTCTGCTTTGAGCGCCGCGACGAAGTGCTCGATTATGTGCGCAAGAAATACGGCGCCGATCGCGTCGCGCAGATAATCACCTTCGGCACCATCAAGGGTAAGCAGGCGATTCGCGACGTCGGCCGCGTGCTCGGCCTCTCGTTCGCCGACACTGACAAGATCGTCAAGCTCTATCCTGCGCCCAAGCAGGGCCGCGACTTCCCGCTCGCCGACGCGCTGGAGATGGAGCCGCGGCTGAAAGCCGAGCGCAAGCTGCATCCCGACTTGTTCAACTACGCGTTCAAGCTCGAGGGTTTGCTGCGCCACGCGTCGCGCCACGCCGCCGGCGTCGTTATAGCTGACGGCCCGCTGGCCGACCTGGTGCCGCTCTACGTCGACAAGGAGCGCGCCGAGGATTCGTTCGCGATCACCCAGTACGCGATGAAGAGCATCGACGAGATCGGGCTTATCAAGTTCGATTTCCTGGGGCTCAAGAATTTGACGCTGATCAAGGACACGATCGATTTGATTGCAGCCGGCGGCGGTGAACCGCCGGACTTGAGCCGGCTTCGCCTCGACGACGCCGACACCTACCGGATGCTCGCGCGCGGTGACACCGTCGGTGTGTTCCAGATGGAAGGTTCGGGCATGCGCCGCTTCATTACCGAGCTCAAGCCGACCTGCTTCGACGACATCATCGCCGCGGGTTCACTGTTTCGTCCCGGCCCGCTCGACGCGATCCAGGCCGGCAAGACGATGGTCCCGCACTACGTGGACCGCAAGCATGGCCGCGCGCCCGTTGAGTACGATCATCCGCTCCTGGAGCCGGTGCTGAAGGACACCTACGGCGTAATCGTGTACCAGGAACAGGTGATGCGCGCAGCGCAGGCGCTGGCCGGATACTCGCTCGAACAGGCCGACATCCTGCGCGCCGCGATGGGCAAGAAGAACAAAGCGGTGATGGAGAAGGAGCGCGCGCGCTTTCTCGACGGCGCGAAGCAGAGCGGCCTCAGCGCCGCACTCGCGACGACGATCTTCGAGAAGATCGAGACCTTCGCGTCATACGGATTCAACCGCTCGCACGCGGCCGCTTACGCGCTCACGACTTACACCACCGCCTACCTGAAGGCGCACTTCCCGCTGCAGTTCATGGCGGCGCTGATGTCGCTCGACATGGACGACGTCGCCAAGACCTACAAGAACATCGCGGCGCTGCGCGACATGAAGATTCGCGTGCTGCCTCCGGACGTCAACCAGAGCCGGGTCAAGTTCACCGTCGCCGACGACGCGATCCGCTTCGGGCTCGCAGCGATCCGCGGCGTCGGCGCCAAGGCCGGCGAGGCAATCGTCGCCGTGCGCGAAGCAGACGGTCCGTTCGAGAGCCTCTCGGACTTCTGCCTGCGCGTCGGCGCGCAGCTGGTCAGCCGCCGCGTGCTGGAGGCGCTGATCAAGTGCGGTGCGTTCGATTCGA
>DASQHV010000619.1:0-4387 GCA_035631915.1 Candidatus Acidiferrales bacterium
CGGATCGCGGTCGAGCGCTGCGTCACGCATAGCTCGCCGAACTGGTTGGTGTAACTGGTCTCGATGGTGATGAAGACCATCGGGCCGAGGCGGCCTTCGGACTCGCGCAGGTCAACCAGCTTGGATTGCACGGTGATGCGATCGCCGGGGCGAATCGGCACGAAGTACTCCCAGTCGGAGCCGCCGTCGAGGCCGCGAAAAGTGGGCATGTCGATTTTCACGTCGGGAATTGGCGAGCCCATCGAGCGGCAGAACGTCGGCGGGGCGATCATGCTGCCGAAGCGGGTCTGGCGAGCCTCTCGCTCGGAGTTGAAGAGCGGGTTGCGGTCCTCGATCGCCTCGGCGAAGCGGCGAATAGCGCCGCGCTCGACCTCGTAAGTGCGCGGCTCGGAGACCTTGCCGATTTGCTTTCGGACTTCGTCGGTAACGTATTTGTTGGCCATCGTGTAACCCTTGAAGCGTCGTCGTTGCGTTTTGAAAATTTCATACCACAGCCGCGCGCGAGGGTGTAACGGCGGGGAGGGAGGAGAAGAGTAAGAGGCGGGGCTCGCGCCCCGCGCCCCCGGCACGGGCCACCCCCTGCACCCGGGGGAGGAAGGGAAAAGAGATAAGATGCGGCCGCAGCGGCCTGTTTGAACTTAGGGCGCGAAGACGCGAAGCGGGCGCTTCCGAGCGCAGCGCGATCAGCGCTCCCGAGGCGGAGCGGATGCGTAGTCGAGGGAAATCGAAACGATGCGGCCGCAGCGGCCTGTTAGAACTTAGGGCGTGAAGACGCGAAGTAGGAACGGGACTAGTATAGACGCGGTTGTCGATTCCGGGGTTTGGGAGCCGAGACGGAAGAGTGCATTAACCGGACATTCGTGGAGGATCCAAAAATGGCGAAGCTAAGCTCGGAGCAAATCGCGGCGAAATTGAAAGCGCTGCCCGGATGGGAATACAAGGCCGACGCCAATGCGATCGCCAAGATGTTCCGCTTCAAGGAGTACCTGCACGGAATCGAGTTCGTGCAGAAGGTCGCGGAGATCGCCGAGGCCAACGACCATCATCCGGACATCACGATCAACTACACGCGGGTCACGTTCACCTGCTCGACGCATAGCGACGGCGGGGTGACCGACAAGGACATCAAGCTGGCCGAGAATATCGAGATCGCGTTCAACGATCGCGACGCGTGAGCGTCGGGCGATTGTCGCGACGTCAGTCCCGGCGCCCGGTTCGCATCTTCACGTCCAACTTCTAACAGACCGCTGCGGCCGCATCTTGGTCCTGCGTCGGGTGCAGGGGCTGGCCCCTGCCGGGGGCGCGGGACGCGTGCCCCGCATCACAGGTGTTAGTCAGCGGGCGAGAGCCGTCAAAGCGGCCGCGGTCGCCGACTTTTCCTCGCTGCTCCACGGCTTGCCCACCGCACGGCCGAGCTCGGCAAGCTGGCGCTTGAGACTGTCCTCGGATTTTTTCAGAGCCGCGGCGCAGTCGGCGAAGGTCGTAGCCTCGACGACGATCGCGGCGCGGATGCCGAGCGCCGTCGATGCGTCGGCCAACGCGCGCGGAAAGAGCTGGCCCTCACGCGCATGCGCGCGCATGTGGGGATTCCTGATCGACTCGGGATCGGCGCCGCTGCCCGCGACCAGCGCGATGGCGACGACGGAGTGTCCGGCGGCGCGGACTTCGTCGAGCAGGTCGCGCAGCGCGGCGATCGAGCACTGGCGCACGGCGGCGAGCGCTCGCGGGACGGCGCGCGCACTCTCCTCGGGCGGCAGCTCGAGCTCGGCGTGATACGGCTGATGCGACTCGGGAATCGCGGGATCGAACAGTTGCAAATTTTTTCGCGCGACGACGATTGGCGATGAAGGCGGTCCCGCGACTACGATCGCAGTCGCGCGCCCGGTCTTGACGCGCATCCCGATCGCGACTTGCGAGGAAGTATTTTTCGACGCCATCTGCGGTCCAGCTTGATGCCGACGCTTAGGTTCGTCAGCGTTCTTTCCAAACATAGTACTTCGGCGGCCAGGTGCCGTGGCCGCCCGGGTACTTCGCGTGCATCGCGCGCTCGACGCCGAACTCGAACGCCTGTTCGTCGTTGGTCGTGGTCATCCCGCGGGCGACCTGATCGGCGCGGACCATCTCCGCGATCGCGTTGTCGTCGATGAACGTGGCGCGACCCATCACGAGGAATTCGTCGTCAACGTCGACGGGCGGGAAGGTGTGGAGCGCGAAACGGCCGTCGCGCTTCAGGTCGGCGCGTTTGTGAGACTTGGCGATCAGCGCGTAGAGGTGGCCGTTGACGACGGTGGGACAGATCGGATGGAGGCGCGGCGCGCCGTCCTTGCGCACGGTGGCGAGGAAGGCGAGGCCGACGCCGAACTGGTAGAGGAGTTTTTTGCCGGCCTCTGCGATTTCAGGGGCGGCGTTTTCGAAGTCCTGCCATGATGCCATCGCGATGACCTCCGTCGGCGCGCACAGCAAATTCGGCTCTCGCAGTGCGGCCGGAGACTATCTTCGCTTTTTCTTCGCTAATGTCAAGCGCGCGCGAAGAACTCACTTCTTGCGGGGGACGAAGTACTGCGTGCCGGGGCCGGCGCGATCGATCTCGCGAATCAGCTCGTCGAGATCGGCGGCGTGCGCAACGAAGTCGATTTCGGTGGTGTCGACGACGAGCAGCGGCGCCTCGTCGTAGTAGAAGAAGAAATCGCGATAGGCCGACGACACGCGCTCGAGGTAGTCGAAGCTGATATGCCGCTCGAAGTCGCGATTGCGTTTGCGCAGCCGCTCGGCCAGGACCTCGATGGTCGCGCGGACGTAGACGACGAGGTCGGGTTTGGCCATCTCGGCGTCAAGCAGTTTGTAGACGTTCTCGTAGAGCTTGAGCTCGTCGGGCGCCAGGTTCATCGCAGCAAAGATTTTGTCCTTGGCGAACAGGTAGTCGGCGACAGTGGCCTGCGCGAAGAGGTCCTGCTGAAACAGCTCTCGCTGTTGGCTGTGGCGCATCAGCAAAAAATAAAGCTGCGCGGGGAAGGCGTACTTGTCGGGGTCCTGGTAGAAGCGCGGGAGAAAGGGATTGTTGTCGGCGTCCTCGAGGACGAGGCGCGCGTTGATCTCGCGGGCGAGGGCCTGCGCGAGTGTGGTCTTGCCGACCCCGATGGGACCCTCAACGGCGATATAACCGCGCCGGCGCATCGAGGCTTAACTACTCATCCTTAGACGCGAGCTGCGCGGACCGTCGGCCGCGACTATTTCTTGCGATGCTTCTTGGCCTGGTCGCGCAGCTTGCGGACTTCGTCGTCGGGCGCGCCGGCACGCTCTTCCAAATCCGCGGCGGTATCGTAATCGGGCGGCGTGCGCATCAGGTAGACCTGCGCCAACTCGATATTGGCGTTCTTGTCGTCGGGATAAACGCCGATGACGTCGTTGAGCAGCTTGAAGGTCGCGTCGGGATTGCCCGAGGCCTTGGCGGCCTCGTTCACCTTATGCATCAGCGAGTTGCCCTGATCGCCAAGGCTGGTGCCGCCGTGGGCCTTCGCCAGCAGCATCGCAGCGCGCACGCCCTGGTCGTAGGTGTTGATCGCGTCGGCGTACTTCTTGGCGGCCATCTCGGCGTCGCCCTGTTTTTCGATCTCGGGCAGCGCCTCGGTTAGCGCCGCGAGCGCCTTCTCGCGCGAGCGCTTGAACTTGCTCTGGACGATAATGTCCCTCAACTGGCGGACGCCGTCCTCGACCTTGCCGGCCTTGACGTCGGCGAGCGCCTGGTCAGAGGAATTCGCAAGATCCTGCAGCTTCTTGTAGAGGCGGGCCTTGTCGAGAACTTTCTGATCGGTGGGATCGAGCGCGGAAGCCGCCGCATACTCGCGCGCGGCGCCCTCGGAGTCGTCGAGCGCCTCGTCGATATGGGCCAGCGATTTGTGCGCGTCGATGGAGTTGGGATCGGCTTTGATCGAAAGCTCAAGTTCCTTCTTGGCGCCGTCGAGGTCGCGCTTCTCGAACAGATCCTCAGCCTTGTAGAGATGTTTCTTGGCCTCGGACTGGCATCCACTGGCGAGCGGGACGGCGAGCAGGAACGGCACCAGCAGCGCGCGCGCGATAGCAGTTCGCATCGGGATATTCCTCTTTTCGTTTGGGCTCGCGCGGGTCGCGAATCCGGATGAACCTTTAGGCAACGGCGGCAAATTGTCAAGGCGACGCGCGCGCGGAGCGAAGGCGAATTGAAGAATCGAGATGCCGGGCTCGCGGCAGGGGCCAGCCCCTGCAACAGGGTGAGGATAAGTGCGTTCTTCTCAGAACGCGCGCGGCGACTCTTCGCGTCTTCGCGCCCAAACTTCCTGACAGGCCGTTGCGCCGCATCTTCTTCTTCCTCTCATACGTGGGGTGCAGGGGCTGGCCCCTGCCGGGGGCG
>DASQHV010000620.1:0-3944 GCA_035631915.1 Candidatus Acidiferrales bacterium
CTTTTCAGGTTCGCGGCGCACCGTTCGATTCGGTCCCGCGCCGTTGGTTGATTTGCCCGATGCCGGCGCGAGGCGCGCCTCTGCTGCTCTCCGCGCCTCGGCGACTTCGCGCCGCATGTCGACTACTTCGACTTGCGCGAGCGCTCGATCGTTCACGCGGCGCAAGAGGCGGAGCAGCCGGTAGCGTCCGCGCCGCGAATTCGCGAACGACTCGGCCGACGGAGTCGCGGAGCCGAGCACGATCGGACACTTCGAAAAGCCCGCGAGTGCGACGGCCAGGTCGCGCGCGTGATAGCGAATCCCCTCCTCGTTCTTGTACGACGCGTCGTGCTCTTCATCGACGACGATGAGACCCAGGTCGGGCATCGGCGCGAAAATCGCGGACCGTGGACCAATCATCACGCGCGCGTTCCCGCCGAGCGCCGCCATCCAACTGGCCCATCGCTCGGTCACGCTTTGAGCGCTGTGCGCGATCGCGGCCATCGAGCCGAAGCGCGCGCGAAACGAGCGCACGATCTCATCGGCCAGCGCGATTTCCGGAACCAGGACGAGCACGTTGCGCCCCGCTGCGAGCGCCCGCGCCGCGAGGTTCAAGTAGATTTCCGTCTTGCCGCTGGCGGTGACGCCCCAAAGCAGAAACGCCTCGTAGCGCCGATGCTCCATCGCGGGTGCGATCGCGTCGAGCGCCGCGTGTTGCTCGTCGGTGAGATCGTGCCCAGCCACAGCGTCGGGCGACGGTGCGGGCGCCGCGGCCTCCAGCGTCACCAAGTCCCTGCGCGCGAGGCTCTTGAGGATTCCACCAGCACCGGGAATTTCGAGCTTGAGTTCCTCGACGCGTTGGCCCGATACGCCGGCGCTTGCGATCGCGTCGAGCACGAGCCGCTGTTTCGGGCCGCGAACCGCGCCGATGTCGGCGCCTCCCTTCAAGCGCGCGACCAAGCCGGCGCTGTCGCGATGCCGCCCCTGGGTCGCGTCCTTGCGCTCGAGCGTTCCGTCGGCGAGCAGCCGCGCTATCGCCGAGCGCACTTCGTTCTTGGGTCCGAGCGCCTCGATCTGGCGCGTCGTCATCGCGCGCTTTGCGATCGCCTCGAAGATTGCACGCTCGACGCGCGTGAATGCCGCCCGCGCGAGCGCGTCGGGCGCGCGCGCCAGCCGGTACGCGGTGCGCGACTGCACCCGCGCCACCGACGGAATGACGCTGCGGTACGCGTCTGCAATCGTCACCATGTAGTACGACGCGAGAAAGTCCATCAGCTCGAGAGGGGCGCGATCGAATAGCGGCCGCGCTTCCAGCACTTCGATGATCGGCTTCAACTGCGCGGTCGAGAGCGCCTCGCCGACCGCCGTTACGACGCCAGTCATCCGACGCGAGCCGAGCGGCGCGAGCACACGATGGCCGGGCGCGACGAGCCCGTCGAGCGCCTCGGGAATTGCGTAGGTCAGCGTTTCGAACCCGCGCGCGGCGCCGACGATTACGACATTGGCTTGCATCAGGATTCCGAGGGCTGCATCAGCGTCAATCCGTGCCTGCAAGTTATATCGCATCGCGCCGCCAAATCGTGCGCCGGTGTGCGACGCCGATACAGCTCGAACCGACCCGCTTTCGCGCACGCGGCGACTCTGGTTGAATCTGGATGCGGCGTGCGCTCGCTTGCGCGCGCCCGGGACGGAACACAACCGATGCTGCGTTTTCTGACCGCCGGCGAATCGCACGGACCCGAACTGGTCGCGATAGTCGAAGGGGTTCCCGCCGGCTTCGACATCGACGTTGCGAAGATCAACGCCGACCTTGCGCGCCGCCAGAAGGGCTATGGGCGCGGCGGCCGGATGCTGATCGAAAAGGACGAAGTGCGCCCCGTTTCGGGCATTCGCTTCGGCAAGTCGCTCGGCAGCCCGGTGACTTTCATCATCGAGAATCGCGATTTCAAGAATTGGGTCAAGCGGATGTCCGTCGATCCGAAAGATCGCGGCGAGGCGGAGGCGGTCACGCGCGCGCGGCCGGGTCACGCCGACCTCGCTGGAGTGCTCAAGTACAACCTCGACGACATCCGCGACGTGCTGGAGCGGGCGTCGGCGCGCGAAACCACTGCGCGCGTGGCGATCGGCGGGCTCGCGAAACAGCTGCTCGCGCCGTTCGGCATCGACGTGCTCGGCTACGTCGCGAGTATCGGCGCGACCGAGGCCGTCACGCCGCCTGCGCTCGGAATCGAAGAACTCCGGCGCGTCACGGAGGCATCCCAAGTTCGTGTCGCGGATCCCGAAGCCGAGCGCAAGATCATCGCCGAGATCGACGAGTGCAAGAAAACCGGCGACACGCTCGGCGGCATCGTCGAGGTGATCGCGACCGGACTGCCGGTCGGCCTTGGAAGTCACGTGCAATGGGATCGCAAGCTCGACGGGCGGCTCGCATTCGCGCTGCTCAGCCTGCAGGCGGCCAAGGGCGTCGAGCTGGGGCTTGGCTTCACGGCGGGGCGAATCCGCGGCTCCGCGCTGCACGACGAAATCGGCTACGACGCCGCGGCCAAGCGCTTCACGCGTCATTCGAACAACAGCGGCGGCACCGAAGGCGGCATGAGCACCGGCGAGCCGCTCCGCGTGCGGGTCGCGTTCAAGCCGCTGTCCACGCTGATGCGCCCGCTGCGGTCCGTCGACATCAAGACCAAGGCCGAGGCGGTCGGCGCGATTGAGCGCTCCGACGTGTGCGCGATTCCGGCCGCCGCGGTAATCGCCGAAGCAGTGGTCGCCTTCGAGCTCGCGGCCGCATTCCTGGAAAAATTCGGCGGCGACTCTCTCGCAGAAATTTCGCGCAACCTGCGCGGCTTCAACCAGCAGGTCCGCGACTACTGAGCGATGCGACCGGCGGCATCTTCCGCCGCGAACGAAATGACGCCCAAACTGATTCTCACCGGCTTCATCGCAACCGGCAAAAGCTCGGTCGGGCCGCTGCTGGCGCGCCGTCTCGGCTGGGAATTCGTGGACAGCGACGACGAAATAGTTGCGCGCGCGGGCAAGCCAATCGCGCAGATTTTCGCCGACGACGGCGAGGCGCGCTTCCGCCAGATCGAGCGCGAAGTCATCGCGCACCTGGCCGACGATCGCCGGCGATGCCCCCAATGTCACGGGCCGCATCCCGAGGTAATCTCGACTGGCGGCGGCGCGATTGTCGACGAGGCCAATCGCGCGGCGCTGAAGCGCGCCGGCCTGATCGTATGCCTCACCGCGCGGCCGGAAGTTGTTGCGGCGCGGGTCGAACGATCCAAAAACCCGCGCCCCAAGCTGATGGAGGGCGGGCAGCCGCTCTTGGAGCGCGTGAAGGCTCTGCTCGCGGAGCGTGCCGACGCGTACGCCCGCGCGGACTTGACGGTCGACACGTCGGATATTTCGGTCGAGCAGGTGGTTGATCGGGTAATCTCGCTATTCGGCGAACGCGCAGCGAAACGATGCGTACTATCGAAGTAAAACTCGGCGCTCATTCGCATTCGGCGGCAGTCGGCGCCGGCCTGCTCGATAAGCTCGGCGAGTTGGCGCGCTCGGCGGGAGTCGCGCCCGGACGATGCGCGATCGTGACCGACGCGAACGTCGAGAAGCTCTACGCCGCCCGGGCCGTCCAGTCACTGAAGGCGGCCGGTTTCGCGCCGGTGGTGATTGCGGTCGCGGCGGGCGAAGCGAGCAAGTCGCTGGCGTCGCTCGAGACGCTGTACGACCGCATGACCGAGGCCGGCCTCGATCGCGCCAGCACCGTGTTCGCGCTCGGCGGCGGCGTGGTCGGCGACCTGGCCGGGCTTGCGGCCGCGACCTATCTGCGCGGTATCGCGCTGGTGCAGATTCCGACCACCGTGGTTGCGCAGGTCGATTCGGCGCTCGGCGGGAAGACCGGAATCAACCATCGTCATGCGAAAAATCTGATCGGCGCGTTTTATCAACCGCGATTGATCGTCGCCGAC
>DASQHV010000621.1:0-1807 GCA_035631915.1 Candidatus Acidiferrales bacterium
ATAATGCCGCGTTCTGCGATTTCGAGCCCATCGTGTTCACTTCGCGGTTGATTTCCTGGAGCAGGAACTCGATCGACTTGCCGACCTCCTCCTTGCGCCGCAGCAGCGACTTGAGGCCGTCGAGGTGGGTGCGCAGGCGCGTGATCTCCTCGCTGATGTCGCCGTGCTGCGAGGCCGCCGACGCTTCCTCATAGAGGCGTTTTTCGTTGACCGGCAGCTCGGCGAGCAGCTCGCGCACGCGGCGCTGGAAGTTGTGCATGATTTCGGCGCGGGTCTGCGCGGCCAGCGTTTCGATTTTCGGAATCGCGGTCTCGATGCTCCGGATGCGCATCGCGAAATCGTCGTGCAGGCTCTTGCCTTCGCGGGCGCGTTCGGCGTCCAGCGCTTTCAACGCGCGGACCAGCGCCTTTTGTCCCAGCGCAAAGCCGGTGCGCGAGTCATGCTCCTCCTCGACGACGTGAAAGATTTCGGGCCGGTTCAGGATCGTTTCGATTCCGGGGTTGCCGTTCAGGTGCAGCCGTTTCCCGAGGCGTCGCAACTCGGCGACGTAGAGATTGGCGAGTCGATCGTTCACCTCCAGCCGCACCGGCGGCGCTTTCAGCACGACGGACTTGATGAACACCTCGACGCGGCCGCGCGCGACGACGCTCTGCACGGTCTTGCGAATCTCGGCTTCATGCTCGCCCCATCCGCGCGGCAGCGCGAGCTTGAGTTCGAAGAAGCGCTGGTTAAGCGCGCGCACTTCCGCGACCACGCGGGCGCCGCCCTGCTCGACAACTCCCCTGCCGAAACCGGTCATGCTTTTCATTCAGTCCCGCCTTGTTCGCCGCGCGCTTTGTTCAGGCTTGCGCGATAGAGCGCGAGCGTTCCCGCCGCCATCGCCGCCATCGAGAATTTCTCTTCGACCAGCGCGCGCGCGGCGGCGCCGGTGCGCGCTCTCAACTCGGGCGCCGCGGCCAGATTTGCGAGCGCCGACGCCAAATCCGCCGGACTCGCCGGCGCGACGACAAATCCCGTGACCGTGTCCTTGACTGTCTCGCGCAGTCCGCCCACGCGCGTGAGGACCGCGGGCAAACCGCACGCCATGGCTTCCAGAGCCGCGACGCCGAGCCCCTCGTTCAACGACGGCATCGCGAAAATGTCCGACGCCCAGAGCAGTCCGCGCGCATCCTCGATTCGTCCGAGCAGCGTGACGTTGCGCGCGCATCCGAGTTGCGCCGCCTGCCGTTCGAGTTCGGCGCGCAGCGATCCATGGCCCGCAATCATGCATCGCAGAGTCGCCGACGACTTGGAACCTGAATTCACCATCGCCGCGATTGCGTCGACGAGATGGCGATGACCTTTGCGCGGCTCGAGCGCGCCGAGTGCGGAAATCACGATCGCGTTTTCGTCGATGCCAAGTGCGGAGCGTGCGGTCGCGCGTTCGCCGGCGTCGGGGGGACGAAAGTGTTCGCAGTCGACGCCGCTCGGAACCACCGCGACGCGGCCGGCGTCAACGCCGGCCAGCGCCAGCGAGTCGGCGACGCCGCCTGAAA
The DNA here is from genome assembly GCA_035631915.1 of Candidatus Acidiferrales bacterium. Taxonomy (GTDB): domain Bacteria; phylum Desulfobacterota; class Binatia; order Binatales; family Binataceae; genus Binatus. The sequence goes on from DASQHV010000621.1 coordinate 1,536, forward strand.
TCGCGATCACGCTGTCGACGGCGCGATTGAACAGATACGGCGCGAAAATCCGGTTGGGGCGGTAGTCCATCCGCCGCGTGACGACCAGCGCGCTGGAAAAGCCGCGCGCGAACGGCGCCATCGCATGCGCGCGCGAGGTGTGGAAGTGAACGATGTCGAAACGGTTGCGGCGCAGAATCGCGCGCAGCCGGACGCCGGCTGCGATATCGACGGCGTTGCGGATGTGCAAGGGGTGACAGCGAACGCCGGCCGCGGTCGCATGCGTCCAGAGC
>DASQHV010000622.1:0-22949 GCA_035631915.1 Candidatus Acidiferrales bacterium
GTCTCGGTAGACGCCGCGCCGCCTTAATTTTCTCTCTGCAATCGACGCCGCCGAGCCAACGCTAAGGGCGCTGCTCAGCTCGCATCCGATGCGTGCGTTATTGCTTCGCCGGAGCCGGAGCCGGCGCCTTCGCCGCCATCGGAGTTCCCGGAGGCGGAGGAGGCACGTAACCCTTGGGCTGAGCCTGTACCCATTGTTCGCAAGCGGGTATATCGCTCGCGTCGAGCGACTCCTGCTGCATTATCTGCTGATCAGACCAGCCATGAGACTTTTCCCAGTGCACGCCCGGGCACTTCACTGCGAGGTTGAAGTTTCTGGCGGCGGCTGGGACGGCCGTGCGAGTTGCCTCCGATCCAGTCTCACCGGGCCCGGCAGGAAACTTTTCGCCGCCTGATTCACTGCTGCTACTCGCGCAGCCGGCGACCAACAATGCCAGCCCCGAAGCCAGCGCCAATCCGATCATCCGTTTCATGGCATCCTCCTTCAATCTAGGGACCCCTCCCCTAACCAGCCAACAAGGTTAACCGCCGCTCCTTAAAAGGCAGCGTCAAAATACACCGATTGGCAAAATTAGCAAACCCCCCGTAATTCGATCATAACGCCTGGAACACAATCCGTTCACCACGCTGGAACTTCCTGGCGCGGCCTTCGATGCAGGCCAATTCCAGGTGAGCGAGGGTTTCGAACGTCGCCGCCATCACGTGGAATATCGGTCTTTCTTCGCCGCCGAACACTTGTTGCGCGACCTCGAATGCAGTTTGAGCGCCTTTGCGAGTCAAATCGAGCATCTCGGCCTCTCGGTACCGATGATGCTCGATCAGCTGATTCGCGCGATGCCGATGGTCATGGTACACGCCGCCGTGCGCGGGCAAAACCAATTCGACGTCGAACTTCTGAACCTTCAATTGCGAACTGATGAAATCGCCCAGGGGATTTCCGCCGGCGTTGTCAGGGTAGATGCCGACGTGTGGCGTAATTTTGGGCAACAGATGATCGCCGACGATCATGACTTTCTCTTTGCGTAGGTAAATCACGTTGTGGCCCGGCGAGTGCCCCGGCGTCCAGATCACTTCCAGTTCCCGATCGCCAATCTTCAGCACGTCGCCGTCGTCGATGTACTGGTCGGGATCGGTAACCGGCTTGTACATCCCGGTGCCCATCCACATCGGACGCATCCCGGTCGGCGAGAACTGCTCGATCGGAAAGCCGTGGGTCGCGAAGAACGCGCGCGACTCCGGCCGCTCGCCCGGACTCATTCGACCGAACTCGATCATGCGTCCCGCGCGCTCCGCCTCGAGCCGATGAATGTGAGTCTTCGCGTGACTGCGGTGCCGAATTTCGCCCGACGCGCCGAAATGATCGATGTGATGATGCGTCCCGACCAGGAAGTCCAGGTCTTCGACCTTGATTCCGATCTCGGCGAAAGCCTCATCGAGGGCTTGCGTGCTTTCCGGGGAATTCATCCCCGTGTCGATGAGCGCCCACGCGCCGTGACAGTCGATCAAATAGACGTTGATGATCGTCGGCCGCATCGGCAGCGGCAGAAAGATCTCATAGATACCCGGGTGAACCTCAACAACTTTGGTCGCCATCTACTACTCTCAGTGGCAGGTTTCGCATGACGTCGCCGTCCTTGCGCTCCGCCGCCCAGTTTGGTGGCGCGATGCCACGCGGAAGAGGATTGCCTGTGCCGGTCGATGCGCGCGCGATGACGGACGGCGCGCTTCGTTCAAGTCGAATGCGCGTCGCACGATCGAGGCCGCACGCGTAGCTCGGTGACTCACTCGTGCAGCTCGTCCTTGACCAGGAAGCTCACCTTCACGCGCACCCGCCAGCGCGCCACCTTGTTCGCTTCGACAACGGCCGCAACGTCTTCGACGTGGGCGGTATAGACGCCCTTGATGGTCACGCCGGCGCGCGCGACCGCCAGTTCCACGGCCTCCTCAATCGAATTGGCCGAGATGCCGGTGAGCTCGATCGTTTTCTCAACCATTCGGCGTCTCCTTGAGCGCGTCGTTCGCGCGCGAATTTGCGATGCGTGTTTGACGCTTTCGCTCGCGCGGCGCTACGCTTCGCCCTGCGTAGTGGTTAGCGCACGGTGCGACCGGACACAAGGTGAGATGCCGAAACCGACCGCCGCGCCGCACGCGGGGCTGAACAATCCCGCGCGATCAGTCAGTTCACCGGCAAGGATCGAAGTTGGCAATCACGATTGAGCATCCGGCGGGGCCCGAAGCACTCACCGAGTTCATCCAGTTTCACGAGCGTGTGTACGAATACCGCGGCGCCCACTGGCCCGCGATGCTGGCGGTGCAGTATCCGATCCTCGTCGGGCAGGGGCCGTTTGCGGCGGGCAGAACCATCCGGCCGTTCGTCGCGCGCGAGGGGGGCAGAGTCGTCGCGCGAGTTGCGGCCATGATTGACGAGCGCTACCAGCGCCATTGGAATGAACCGCTGGGGCATCTCGTGATGTTCGAGGCGCTACCCGAAGCGCGCGACGCCGTCCGCACGATGATCGACGAAGCCGCGCAGTGGCTGAAGAGCCGCGGTACGTCGGCTGCTCGCGCCGGCTACGGTCTGCTCGAATTTCCATTTGTGATCGACGACTACGAAACGCTGCCGCCGGACATCGCGCGCCAGAATCCCGCCTACTATCACGCGCTGCTAAAGGACGCCGGCTTCGAAACCGAGCAGGGTTGGGTCGACTACCGGATTCAAGTGACGCCGCAGCTCGTTGCGCGCTACGAGAGCGCGCTTGCCGGATGCCGCAACGCCGGCTTCGAGATTCTGCCGCTGCGGGCGATCGAGGCGACTCGGCGCCTGCGCGACTTCGAGTCGACGTGGAACGACGCGTTCGCGCGGCATTGGGGCGCCACGCCGTTCAGCACCGAGGAGTTCGCATACCTGTTCCAGTTCTTTGAGATGTCGGGGGCGCTCGACACGTCGGTGCTCGCGTACCGCGATGGAAACGCGGTGGGTGCGCTGATGGTCACGCCGCCGAACTTCGACGCAGCGACACTCAAGCGCGGCCGCAAACTCGCCGATCACGAGAAGCTGAACATGCTCGGCATCGGCGTGCTGGAAACCGCGCGCGGGCGCGGCGTCAACCTCGCGATGGCGGCGTATTCGTATTTGGAGCTGATCAAGCGCGGCTCGAAGTTTCTCAGCTATACGCTGGTGCTGGACGACAACTGGCCGTCACGGCGCACGGCGGAAAAGCTGGGCGCGAAAGTCTCGGCGAGCTACGTCACCTATCGGCGCAACTTCGCGAGTTGATTTGGATGCGCGAATTGACGGCGATCCGAGAGCGCTCGCGAAAATTCGCCGCCGCCGTAGCTGCGTTGGTTTTGCTGGCGCCGACTGCGCGTGCGTCAGCGGCACGGTCCTGCGGTCCGTTTGGCGACCCGCCCGCCGCGATCCTCAGCGCACCGATTCCGCTTTGCACGGGCGGCACGCTGCTGGGTCCGTGGCCCGACAGCGACGGCACCAATCGCTATTCGTGCCTCTACGAAACGGCTGCCGCGAGTGCGAACAACCCGCTCCCGATGCTCGTGTTTCTGCATCCGTCGCTCAACACTGCCGATTCCGTCGCCTTCACCGACTTGCTCAGCCGCCTGAACACCGCCGACTTGAGCGGCGATTTGAGCAAGCCGGGGTTCATCGTGCTGGCGCCGGAGGGACGCAATACGACTCACTTCTACACTGCTCCCGACGCGACCGGCACGGGATGGGACAACTGGTACCGCCAGTTCACGCCGAGTCTGCAGGCCGCGCCGGAGAACGTCGACGCGGCGGCGATCGATCATTTCATTGCCGCTGAAGTTGCGACCGGCAAGGTCGATACAAATCGCATCTACCTCAGCGGATGGTCCAACGGCGCGGCGATGGCGTACATATACGGACTCAATAGAAGCAATATTGCCGCGATAGGAGTCTACTCGGCGCCGGACCCGTGGCGCTTCTCTGTCGATCCGTGCGAGCAGCTTCCGGTCCTGGCGGTGCAGGGCAAGAAACGCCAGATTCCGATTTCGAATCCGCGCGTGCCTACCTACCAGGTTCACAACGGATGCGACATCGTGGGGCTGTGCCCGAACTCGAAGCGGATGGAAAAGCAGTTGCGCAAAATCGGCGTGCCGGTGATGGACCAGATAATCGGCCTGGCCCAGGATCCGGCCAATCCGCAAAATCAGCAACCGGCCAAATCCTGCTTCGCGGCGTGCGGTACCAATCCCAACGGCGACAACAACAACGGCAAGGGCGTTCAGAATCATTCGCGCTGGCCGACGCAATGGACGCAGTCGATGCTCGACTTCTTCCGCGACCATCCGCTAAGCGCGCAATAGACGCCGCTCGCTGCACCGGCGCAGCCATTCGGCGCAAAGCGATGGGCGATTCAGCGCGAACGTACTATTTTGTAGGTCATTCCCGTGAGTCAGGGAGTCGGCAACGGAGGCTAGCGTGAAACATCTCGTCCGGCTCGCGAATTTGGCGATGATGCTCGCGGTCGCGACGTGCGTCGCCGTATCGACGACTCTCGCGGCGTCGATCAAGCCGGGCGACTCGATCACTCCCGACAACGCGGCGCTCGTCAGCGATCTGGTGAGCCCGGGAAATTTCATCCTCGTGAAGCAGGGGATGCACATGACGATCGTCGCGTCCGAGCGGCTTGAATGGCCGCCACCGTACAAGGCCGCCACCGAGAAGTACGCGGCGCAGACGACGCTCAACAGCAAGGGCGAGGTCGCGAACTACGTCGCGGGCCTGCCGTTTCCGTTGCTCGATCCCAACGACCCGCAAGCGGCGGCGAAGGTGATGTGGAATTTCAGCTTCCGGCCGCAATACAGCGACGACGTCGACATCCGCAACGTCGAGGTGGCGAGCTTCCGCCCGGGTGGCGCGCTGTCCGGTCCGGTCGAGCACTTCACCATCGGACACTTCGCCTTCTACAACAACATGGGCCGCACCGAAGTTGCGCCGATGCCGACCGACCCGGAGGCGAACGGCGCCGGCATCCGCTACCGCTTCGGCGCGTTCCCGTTTTTGGAGCCTGCGGAGATGCGCGGCTACGGACTAGTCCGGCTGCGCAACAAGGATCCCGGCGTTGACGACAACGCCTGGTACTATCAGCCCGGCTCGCGCCTGACGCGGCGGGTCCGCGCCGACGAACTTTCCGACGCGATGGGCCCGAACGACGCCGTCAACCACTACTCGGGTACGTACGCCAACAACCTCGATCCCGATTCTTATTTCGGCTTCTCCGCGAAAATCGAAAATTATGACTACAAGCTGATCGGGCTGAAACCGATGCTGGCGGTGGTTCACGCGGAGAACTCGCCGGCCAAGCCGTGCCAGTTCGACAACAACCGCACCATCTGTCCCGAGAACTGGGAGATGCGCCAACTCTATGTGATCGAAGCGACCGCGAAGCCGCAATCGTGGACGCAAAAGATCGGCAGCAGCGGCGTCGTCATTCCCAAGCGCGTGCTCTACATCGATTCCGAAGGCTGGTTCATCACCGCGTCGGACCAATACGACGGCCAGGGCAACCTTTGGAAAACGATCGCGACCTTCAACGCCTATCGAGACCGGCCGGTGCCCGACGCCAAGGTCGCCGTCTATCCCTACAAGCGCATGTTCCAGGTGGCGCTGGTGGACGAAGACGTCACCAACGGGATGTCATCGGTGGTGTTCATGCCCGGCCGCGAGAGTGAGGAGCGCGAGTGCTGGTACATCAACATGGGCATCGTGACCAAGGCGTTTCTCGATCCGCATCAGTTGGCGATGCAGGCGCACTGACGAATCGAAGCGGCGCGGCGGCGCTCAGTTCTTCAGCCAGTTCACGATTCGCGCGTTGATCCCGACCGGATCGGATGACTGGAACGCGTGTCCCGCGCCGGGAATCATGTACAACTCGGCCTGCGGAATCTTGCTCTTGATTAGATGCGCGTTCTCCGGCGGTACCAGCACGTCGGCCTCGCCGTGGACGATCATCACCGGACACTTGATCTGCGACAGCCGGTCGTAGGCGTTGAAGGTTGAGACACCGGCCATCGCGCGATCGGCGGTGGCGGGCGGAGTCGGCGGCATCATCTTCGCCCCCGCAATCAGCAGCGACTTTATTTCGGGATGCGCGGCGATAAATTCCTGCGGCATCAGCACCGGCATGATGACGTCGAACGCCTTCTCAGGATCCGACGCCATCATCTTCGAGCCCGTCATCAGTTTTTCGACGACGTCCGCCGACGCCATCTTCGTGTTCGGTCCGCCCGGCATCGTGCAGGCGAGCACTACTCTCACGACTTGCTCCGGATGCCGCAGCGTGAGTTCCTGCGCGATCATGCCGCCCATCGAGACGCCGAACACTTTCGCGCGCGGGATGTCGAGCGCCTTGAGCAGGTTGCTCGCGTCGTCGGCCATGTCGGGCACGGTGTACGGGCCGTCGGGCTTGTCGCTGAGGCCGGTGCCGCGATTGTCGAAGTAGATGCACTTGAAGCCGGTCAGGAACGGCAGCGACGGAATCCACGCCGCGCCGGGCATGCCAAATCCCATAATCAACAACAGCGGCTCGCCCTCGCCGTACACTTCGTAGTTCAGGTTGATATTTCCAGCTTTGACTACCGGCATCGCAGAAATCTCCTTCGCGTTGCTGTCACGAATACTTAGCGATCATTTCCGGCAAAAGAAAAGCGGGCGCGCCGTCCTCAGCCACGCCCGCCGTTGCGACGAATCAGATGCTCACTATAAGGCGAGCTTCAAAATGCTCTCGGGATGCTGCTCGTTGGGATCGACGCCCGGCTCCATCGTGTAGATGACCGACTTGTCGACGACCAGCTGGCCGTCGTCGCCGACGGAGATCTTGAAGCGATCCATCGGGCGCGGCGCCGGCCCTTCGAAGTTGAGGCCGCTGATGTAGTAGCCCGAGCCGTGACATGGACACTTGAACTTTTGCTCTGCCTTGAGCCATCGCGGCGTGCATCCGAGATGCGTGCACTTGGCGAAGATGGCGTAGAAGCCGGCCTTGGTGCGGATAATCCAGGTGCGGTAGTCCTGCTTGAAGCGCTCGCTGACTTCGCCGACCACGTAGTCGTCGGGAAGTCCCGCCTTGAACTTGGACGGGGGCAGAAACAGCACGCGTGGAAACGCTGAGCGCACCGCCGCGAGCAGTCCAATCAGGGAGAAGGCGCCAAAGCCGGCCCATCCGAGCACGCCGAGAAAATCGCGCCGGCTCCAGAGCGTTCCGAGTTCGGATTTTTCCTTGTCGCGCTTGGAGCGTTCTTTCGCCTGCTCGTCCTCGCGCCACTTCTTCAATTCGGCCGGATCGGTCGGAGCTTTCTCTTTCAGTGCAACAGCCATCTAGATGCCGGAACCTCCCACACGGACGAGCGCACGCCATCTCGTCCACATTGAATTGGACGCCATCGATTCAGGAAAAATTCTATGACTTAAAGATCGGCAACATTCAAGGCGAACTTATACGGCGAACGCTTTGTTCCATTCGCCGCCTGGACTTTATTTCACGGAGATCGGCGACGCTAGTGCAGCGTCGGCTGACTGCTCGACGGCGGCGCGTTCTTCGTCGCGTCGGGCTGGGTCGCGGGACTGGCACCCTGGTAAGCGGGCGCGGAATTCACCGGCCCTTTCGAGGGCGTCCATTCCTGCGGCGTCGACGCGGATGTGGAGTTCAATGTGTTGTCCGGGATGATCGGCACCGGCGGTGGCGGCGTGGTGTCGTTGCCGCCGACCGGCCTGAACACCGGATCGACCGGACTGTCATTGGCGATGTAGTGCAAGGGCCGCGAGACCAGCCATTCGACCGCGTAGCCGACGGGGTAGAGGAAGTAGCTCAGCAGCGCCAGCGGCTGCGAATCCTCGTCGTGATATTCCTTGGGGTTCTGCCGATCGTTGTCGTTGTACTGCGCGTGGGAGATGTTTGGCAGGGCGAGGAAGAGCGCAGCGCAAAAGATGATTGCAACTCGCCGCATGGGTTCAACTTTGCGGGATCGTGTGCGGTCGTGTCAACACACGAGCTTTCCAACGGAGAAGGCAGGCGCTGAGTCGGTGCGAATCGCGTCGCGATACCGGCGCGAAGCGTTCTTGCGCTGCCCGCGGCCGAGGCGCAATTCTAGGCCCAATGACTGCATTGCCGATTCGGGTCTGGCGCGGACTGCAACGCATCGCGCCCGCCGCGATCTTTCTTCTGCTGACTCCGGTGTTTGCGCGGGGCGCCGTCAAGACGACGGGCGGCACGATCGCGTTCGTCGGCACCGATTCAAATATCTACTACTGCGACGCCAAATGTACCGAGCCGAAGTGCGTCACCTGCAAGACCGCGGCGACGCACGTGCGGCGCGACGACGGTGATGCGATCGTTCGCGTTGCGGATTCTCCGGCCGACGACGACTCCCACGCCGCGCACGAGTACGGATGGCCGACGTTCTCGCCCGACGGCAAGCGCCTGGCGTATTCGTCCGAGACCCACAAGCCCGGTGAAAATTCGTTCGCGGTCTGGGTTTACGACATTGTCGGCCACACCCGGATCCAGATTTTCGAGAGCCGCGCCGACCGCGTTGTCTACGTGACCTGGCTTCCCGACGGAACCCATCTCTCGTTCCTGCTCGGCCAGCCGCGCGGGCTGAGCCTGATGCTGGCGGAGGTCAAGGAATCGGCGCCGATTCGAATCGTCACGACCGGGATGCCGCTCTACTTTGATTGGGCCGCGACCGAAGGCACGCTCGCGGTGCATACGCTGGCGCTCAATTCCGATCGCAGCGAGCAGGTCTCGATTTTGAATCTCACCCCGACCAGCCAGGGCGTTACCAAGGTGCTCTCGAGCGGGCGCACGCCGTTCAAGACGCCGGTGTGGTCGCCCGACGGCAAGCATCTGGCCTACGTCGTGAACAATCACGCCGAATCGAACATCATCGTGGCCGACGCCGACGCGAAGAATCCGCGCTCGGTCGTGAGCCTGCCGGTCGGCGAGAACAGCATTCTGTGGGCGCCCGACTCGGCGCACATCGCGTACTCGACGGCGATAACGGCGCAAAATCCCGTCTATCACGGGATCAAGCTGGTGGACGTTGCGACCGCCGAATCAAAGTGGCTGACCAAGGACGACGTGGCGGCGTTTTTCTTCGCGCCCGATGCGCGCCACATGGCGTACGTCGGCGTCCCGCAAGAAAAGCCGTACTACACCTGGAGCGTGATCGATCTGAAAACCGGCCAGCACAAGGCGCTGGTCAACTTCCTTACGACGCCGGAAGAGTCGACGGCTTATCGCTACTTCGATCAGCTCGCCGTGTCGCACACGATCTTCGCGCCTGATTCGTCGGCGTTCATCTTTGCCGGCGTGCGTCTGATCGGATCGCCGGAGTTAGCGCTCGGCGTATCGCCTCCGCCGTCGGCGTGGATCGTGCCGATAGACGGCAGCGCGCCGCGTTCGGTCGCGCAGGCGGTGCTTGGATTCTTCTCGCCCGCAAGATAGCCGACTGATCGCGAGAATTCGTCGAGATCAGGCCTTGTAGCAGACGTAGATCGAGGCCGGCGTGCCGAGCACCGAGACGCGGATGATTTTCGCCGGCGCGATCTTCCGGGCGCGCTCCAGGTCGCGCATCAGCCGCCATTCCGCCGTCAGCAGCACCATCGCACCGCCGCTCTTCAGCACACGCCCAAACTCTTTCAGCCAAACCGGATAGAGCTTGCGATTTTCGCCGTGCGTTCCGTAGCGAACGCCCCATGGCAGGTTGGTCACGATGCTGGTCACGCTCGAATCCTCGAGCGGAAGCGACGCGGCGTCCCAGTTCTCGAGTCGAATCGGTTTGTAGCGCGCGCCGACGTTGGTCTCGGCCGCCGCGAGCGCCGCTGAATCTCGATCGCTTCCGATGAGCATCGCGTAGCGGCCCAGACTCGCCCGCTCGATAAGTATCGTGCCTGCGCCGCAGAACGGATCGAGCACGACGTCGTCGTCGCGCGGCGCAGAGAGCCATGCGAGCGCGGCGGCGCTGGCGGGCCTGAGCGAAGCTGGGCGATGCGCGGTCTTGTACTCGCGATGGCGCATGCGGTCGTCGCTGAGGCGCACGGTCAGAAAAAACTCCGCGTCGATCATCGTGGCCCACAACTCGACCTCGGCGTCGCCTTCCTCCAGGCGCCAGGTGTGATCGGCGCGCTCGAGGATCCCGCGCTCGACGCTGCGCTGAAAATCGACGCGCCGAAACTCGTGCTCGCCGGCCATCCGCGCGATGACGCGGAATCTGAGCCGACGTCCTGCGCGCGCGCCCGGCGAAACCTTGACCCGCGCCTGGAGCATCTGCTCGATCAGTGGAGCTTCGCGCGCGGCGGCGCGAACGCGATCGAGCGTCGCGGTCTCGGGGCCGAGTCCGGCGCGATAGCCCGCAAGCCCGAATAGGTCCTCGGCCGTGCGAAGCGAGGTCAGTTTCTGCGCCGACGGCGAGAAGAAGATCGTCATGCCGGCGCGATCCGGAACCGTGCGCCGCGCGATTTCGCGCGCGCCGCCGATGCGCGCCGCAATTTCGCCGGCCGCGATTCCTTCAAAGCCCGGTTGCGTATGCGCAATGTAGAGATTCGGCCCAAACCGGATTGGATGCGGCGCCGCGCGTTCTGGCGTGGCCGCGCGTCGGCGCGCGGGATGCTTTTGCGCCTGATGCGCGCGAATCATCGGTGTCATTTTGCGCGGCGCGCCAGGCGCTGTACCGCCGTGCTACTTCGAGCGCGACAGGTACTCGTGCGTCTCGGTGTTGATCGTGATGGTGTCGCCCTCGGCCACAAAGTGAGGCACCTGGATCACCATCCCGGTTTCGAGCGTCGCCGGTTTGAGCGTGTTGTTCACCGCCGCCGTCTTCATTCCCGGGTCGGTCTGCACCACCTTGAGCGCGATTGTCTTGGGCAGCGTGACGTTGAGCGGCGTCGTTTCGTAAAACTCGACTTCGACTTCCAGGTTCGGCGTCAGAAACCCGACCACGTCCTCGATCAATTCCTTCGGGATGGTGATCTGCTCGTAGTTCTCGGTGTTCATGAAGTGGAAGTCGTCGCCGTCCTGATACAGAAACTGCATCTTGTTCTGATTCAGAATCACGCGTTCGACGCGATCTTCAGAACGGAACCGGTTCTCGGTTTGCGAGCCGGTCTTGATGTTGCGCAGCTTGGTCTGCACCATGCCACGCCAGTTGCCGGGCGTGATGTGCGTGATGGTCATGATTCGCCAGAGGTCGTTGTTGTATTCCACGACCATTCCCGGGCGCAGTTGCGTCGCTTGAATCAGCATCGTCTAAACACTCTCGATATGAACGAAGGTTAAGAAGGGAATCTTACGCAAGCCGGTTGCGCGCGGCAAGTTCACCACGGCGAAGAGTTCTGTCGCAGCAAATCGAGCTCCGTCGATGCGCGACGCTTTGTCTAGCGGAACAGACGGTTCCAAATCGAGCGGTTGGGCGGTGGCTGCTGCGCCGGCGGATAGCCATACGGCGGTGGCGAGCCGTAGGGCGAAGGCGGATATCCATACGGATACGGATTGGCCGCGTAGGGATTCCCGTATGGATATGGATTTCCGTACGCATACGGGTTGCCGTATGCGCCGTAGTATGGCGATGGCGCATAAACTCCCGGCGCGCCGTACATGGACGGATTGTTGTAGGTCGTCATCCCGCCACCACCGCCGACCGTGTCGATCGACGCCTCGACGAAGTCGTTGCCGTTGCCGTAGGCGCGAATTCGGGCGTCGCTGCCCGCCGGCATCGCAAATCGAACGTCGAAGCCGCTGTACCCGCTCGCCGCGATCGGGATCGATTGAGCGAGCCGCCCGTTCAGGTAAACGCCCGCGCGCTTCACGCCGGGTCCGGAGATTTGCCCGATCACTTCGACGATGCCGGGTGCGGACATCAGCTCCTCGGCGTCGAGAATATTGATCTGCACGTTGGCCAGCGGCGCGAGCGACGGACCGTTGGCGATATGGCGACGCGACGGCGAGGGTGCGTCGTCATTGCGAGGAATCTCGGCCGTGTTGTGGCGCACCGTCGGCGCGACCTTCGCCAGCCGTTCTTCGCCGTCCGAACCGCCGCTGCTCACGACTCCTGACGACGCGGTCGCGCCGGGCTCGACCTCGATCAGAACTTCGCTGCCCTTCATCGCGCCGACGCCGGCGGGATCTGGCGAGACCATCGCGTGCGCTTCGCGCCCATACGCGTCGGTGACGCGAATCGATTGTGTCGGCGACGGTTGCTCGATTGAGAAATCGAAATTGATTCGCTGTTCACCAGGCGTCGATGCGACTTCGATGTCCCGGGTCTTCTGGTCGCCGTCGAATATTCCCGCCGATTTCAGTTCGGTGCCTTCCAGGAATCCCGCTATGTGCACCGCTCCGGCCTTGAAGACTCGCGAAGCGATCGCGACTTTCGGCGCCGCGGGAAGCCGCTCGGCGATTGGCGGCGCGACCGATGCTGCCGGCGCCGGCACGGACGCCGGGCGAGTGGACGTGCTTGCGCGAGCACTTGCCGTTGTTGCGGCCGGCGGCAGCGTTTTTTCGAGCGTCGCGATTTGTCCCTTGATTGATTCCCACTGCGCGACGTCTGCTCCATGCGCAGATTTCACCGCCGCGTCTATCTGATCGCGATCGCGCGCGATCGACTCCATCGCCCGGCTCGCCGCGGCGTTATCGCCCGCGCCGAGCGCGGTCGAGAGTGCCTGCGCGTCGCCGGCCAGGCTCGCTACCGGGGCCAGTAGCGGAGAGCCTTTGCTGGATTCGGCATTGACTGCGTTGAGCAGCGCAAACGCATGGTCGCTCAACTGCGACGCTTGCGCCTGGGCGTCGTCGGCGTACGCGGGCCGGGTCGTCGGCGGCGCGAACAACGCAGCTAGCGCCAGTATCGCGATCGCAAACTGTACCGCCGCGGCGCTTTGCGAAAAGCGTCGATTGCCGCGCCGAAGCTCGGCGACGGTGCCCCTCATTCGGCTCACGATTTTCCCTGCTACGGCGTTTGCCGGTAGCGATCGGCGGTCTGCTTGATCTGCCGCGAGAGCTTCAGAAACACTTCGCCTTCATCGTAGATGAACAGCGCGAGGGCGCCGCCAGCGCCGATGATCAGACCGAGGATGAATGCGCCCATGGTTTCGATCCTCCCGGTACGGCTGGATTATATTCAAATTGCGCGCTGTAAAAGAACCCGCAAAACAGTGCCGCGTCTCAGCCCACGAGCGTGCAATCAGTCCAATCCGCCCTTTGTAATTCGTAGTGATCGCGGTAAAGGGCCGGTTCGTACCGAAGGAATTTGAAGCCGCACTTTTTCAGAACGCGGGCCGAGGCCTGGTTCTCCGGCATCGTAAACGCACCAATCTGCCGAAGACCAATGTCGTTAAAGCCATGCCGCAGAGAACACTGCACGATCTCGGTCGCGAATCCTCGACCCTGGTAGGCTGGGTGGATGAAGTAGCTCACCTCGGTTCCCCATCCGGGAGCATTCGGGTCGATGTTCAGGCCGCCCCATCCAATCACACGCTCCTCCAACCGATGAATGACGGTCCAGGGAGCGAAGCCGTTTGCCCGCCGAGCGTCCGCATATCGACGAAGCCAACTCTCGCACGCGGCGCGAGATTCGGCCCAGAAGGTAAACCTCATGTGATCCCGGTCGCCTTGAATCTCGTACAGCGGATCGACGTCAGAATCTCTGAACTCCCTGAGAACCAGGCGAGTGGTATGCAACTCAGGCATGACCATCCTAATTTACCACGGGATCTGAACGCCCGCTCGCCGCGCCGGCCCAATCGGCATTGAGGGGCCACCGGTTACTCAAGGCTGCCGCTTTCTAGTATCGTGATGACGTTGTGACTCATCTCGAAGCATCAGACCGGACGGCGCCGACTCCCGCGGGCACGTTTGCGGCCGACTACGAGGCGGTTACGCACGCAGCCGGCGTCCGCATCCTGGACGAACGCAGAATCGTCCGCGTGGTCGGCGACGATCGCGCGACGTTCTTTCACGGCATGACCTCGGCCGACGTGAAGAGCGCCAAGCCAGGCGACGTGTTGCCCGCGCTGATATTGACCGAGCACGCGCACGTGATCGCCGACTTGTTCATCTGGGTCGCGGCCGACGCGCTGCTGCTCGATATCGACTCCGACGCATGGGAGCGCGCGCGGGCTCATCTCGAGCGTCTGCTGGTCGCCGACGACGTCGAGTTCGAGGACGAGTCCGGCCTTCGGGTCGTGGACGTCGAGGGACCGCGCGCAATCGAGGCTGCGCGGTTGGTGGGTGGCGCGGCGGCAAGCTCGCTCGGCGAATGGCGCTTCGTCAGCATCGGCGAATTGTTTGTTGCGAATCTCCCGCGAGTGGGCGGCCCGGCGATCTCAATTCTCGCGCCGAAGGTGCGGGTTGAAGCGGACGTTGCAAAAATTCTCGCGGCGGTGCACAACTCGCGGCTGGTCAGCGCGGACGCGATCGAGGCGATTCGCATCGAGCACGGCGTCGCGCGGATTGGTGTCGATACGCTCGACAAAACCCTGGCGCTCGAGGCGCGGCTTGACCGCGCGATCTCGCTCGGCAAGGGATGTTACGTCGGGCAGGAAACGATCGAGCGGGCGACGGCGCGCGGCGCATTGAAAAAGCGGCTGCTCGGACTTAAGTTTGCGGACGCGCGCGGCGCGACGGTCGGAGCCGCGGTGATTCTGGCGGGCAAGGAAGTAGGGCGCGTGACCAGCGTCGTGCAGGCGCCGCGCCTGGGCGCGATCGGCCTAGCGCTACTGCATCACAGCAGTTGGGCCGCGGGCACCGAGGTGAGCGTCGAGAGTGGCGGCGGCACTGGCAGGGCGATTGTCAGCGAATTGCCGTTCGCGCAAGATTGAAGCGATACTTTAAGTTATCAATGAGGGCCCGCGCGGCCCCAAGCAAGGAGCAGATAAGATGGCCAACGTGCTCGGTAAGCGATACATGTGCGAAAAGTGCGGCACCGAAGTGCTCTGCAACAAGGCCGGCACCGGCGGCTTGGAGTGCTGCGACGTCGAAATGAAGATCAAGGAAGCGAAGCCGCTCCCGTCGTCAGACTAGTTTCCGCGTGCCACCGCGCATTTGCGCGACGGCAGAGGTCAGCATCCAAAAAGTGGCAGGCGCGCTCGCGAAAGCCGATCTGGTTTTGCACGAGGGTGTGATTTTCGGCCATCCCGGCATCGACTCGGTTGCGATCGCGGGCGGAGAAATCGTCGCGCGCGGTTCGTTCGCGGAACTCAAGTCGCTGGTCGGTCCGCGAACTCATTTGGTGAAGCTGGCCGGGCGCACGCTCGCGCCGGGCTTCATCGACTCGCACTTGCATTTTCTCGAGGCGGCTGCGTCGGCCACCGGAGTCTCCGTGCAGCGCTGCCGCACGGTTGGCGATCTGCTCGCCGATCTGCGGCTCGCCGCCGGCAAGACTCCGCCAGGCAATTGGCTGCGCGCGTTCGGCTGCGACGAGGCGCTGATGTTGGAGAAGCGCGGACCCACGCGCGCCGAGCTCGATCAGTCGTTGCCCAAGAATCCGCTCCGCCTGCGTCATCAGACGCTCCATGCGTCGTGGCTCAACTCGCGGGCGATCGCGCTGCTCGGCCTCGAGAAGCCGGACTTCAAGCCGCCCGACGGCGCCACGCTGGTTCGCGACAGCGCTGGAGTGATGACCGGACTCGTCGCCGGGATGGAAACGTGGCTCACCGATCGTCTGCCGCTCGTCACGCGTGCCGAGGCGGAATCGCGCGCCCGCATCATGAGCCGTGAGCTGGCCGCGAGCGGGGTGACCACCTTCACCGATGCGACCGTGCGCAACGGACCGCAGGAGGTCGAACTGTTCGCGAGGCTAGTGCAGAGCGGCGCGATCTGTCAGCGCGTCGGCGTGATGATCGGCGCGCAGCATCTTGACGAGGTCGATCGCTGCGCGGAAATCGCGGCGGGCGCCGGAATCGGCTTGGCGGGCATCAAGTTCATGCGCGGCTACGGCGACGAATGGAACAAACTACCGCAGTTAGTGCTGCGCGCGCTCGAGCGTGGATTCGACTGCGCGTTTCATGCAACCGAAGTCGAGGAACTGGAAGCGGCCTTGGCCGCGATTGAATTCGCCAAGTCCAGGCTCGCCGCCGTTTACGACTTGCCGTTCGTTCGCGTCGAGCATGGCGGCGTGATTCCGCCCGACGCGATCGACCGCCTGTCCGCGATGAACGCGTGGGTCGTCACCAACCCGGGGTTCATCTACTTTCGCGGTCCGAAGTACGCGGATGAACCGGGCCTGGTTGCGCATCTATACCGCGCCTTGAGCCTCAAGCGTGCGGGCGTGCATCTGGCGGGCGCCACCGACGCGCCGGTCACTCCGGCGAAACCGCTCGCGGCGGTCGCGGCGGCCGCTTCGCGCACCACGCTCGACGGCGTCGAACTAGCGCCCGCTGAGGCGCTGTCGATTGCGGAGGCGTTCGAGTTGTTCACGACACAGGGCGCCCGGCTGGCGCGATTGCCCGCCGGCGCGATCGAGCCGGGCAACGTCGCCGACTTGATCGTACTCCCGCGCGATCCGTTCAGCGTGAAGCCCGTCGATTTGTTGAACATGGTCGTCGATCTGACGATCGTCGCCGGGCGCGTGGTCTACGAACGCGGCCGTCCCGCGGTCGCGAGCAGCGACAGCGCGGACCTGCATTCCAGCTGATGCCCCCGCTTGACGCGAGTGCGGTGCTGTATAGCCGGCGCGGACCCGTCGCATTGGTCACGCTCAATCGCCCGAAACATTTCAACGCCTACAACATGGCGATGCGCGACGAGCTGTTTTCCGTCCTCGGCGCGATTCACGACGACCCGGAAATCCGTGCGATGGTCCTGCGCGGGGCGGGCGCGGCGTTTTCGACCGGTGGCGATCTGGAGGAATTCGGCATGGCGCCGTCGCCGATCGTTGCGCGATGGGTCCGCTTTCGCCGCGACGTTTGGGGCATGATGCGCGCGCTGCCGATCCCCACCGTCGCCGCGATTCACGGCTATACCGTCGGCGGTGGACTCGAGATGGCGCTGCTGTGCGACGTTGCGATCGCGGCCGACGACACGCGAATCTGCCTGCCGGAAACCGGCGCCGGCATGATCCCCGGCGTCGCGGGCACGCAAACCGCGTCGCGCCGGCTGGGCCTCGGACGCGCGCTCGATCTCTGCATCACCGGCCGTTGGATTGACGCGCGAGAAGCGTTACTTGTAGGTTTGGTCGCCGAAGTCGTCTCGCGAGCGAGTCTCGACCGTCGCGCAATCGCGCTGGCGCGAGAGTTGGGCCGCGTTCCGCGTGCGCACGCCGCGATGCTCAAGCTCGCCGTGTGGGACGGTCTGGACCTGCCGCTTGCCGCGGGGCTCGACCTCGAACGGCGCCTGGCGAAGCGGCTCGCGGCGATGACGGCGGCCGGGAGGAATCGCGCTTAAGTGAACACGGTAAACTTCGTAACGATCCCGTCTTCGATAGTGCCCGACCAGGAAATCCTGGTCTTCGGCGCGCGGCGGCTTACGTACGCGGAGCTCAACGATCAGGTCGCGCGGCTGTGCGCGGTGTTCAAACAGCTGGGGCTCAAACAGCGCGACGTGGTCGCCGTCCTCGACACCAATTCCGATCTCTACATTCAATGCTACTACGCGGCGGCGAAAGCGGGCCTGACCTTCCTGCCGCTCAACTACCGCGCCAAGGACGCCGAGCTCGAGTACATGATCAACACCGCCGACGCCAAGGCGCTGCTGGTCGGTGACCGCTACCTGGACCTCATCGGCAGGATTCAGTCGAAGCTGCGGCTGGAGCGGATTCTCGCGCTTGGCGACGGCACCGCGAAGTCGATGACGCGCGTCGCGGATTTGATCGCCAAGGCCGAGCCCGATGACGCCGAGGCTGAAGTCGAGGACGAAGACATTTCAATTCTCATGTACACCAGCGGCACCACTTCGCTGCCGAAGGGCGTGATGCTGCGCTTTCGCGACTTCGCGGCGTACGTGACCGCAAACGTCGAGATGGCCGACGGCACCGATCGCGGCGCCGCGCTGGTGTGCGTGCCCTTTTACCATATCGCGGGAACCACCGCGTACATGACCAACATCTGGACCGGGCGGCGGATGATCGTGATGCCGCAGTTCGATGCCAAGTCGTGGATCGAGATCGTTCAGCGCGAACGCGTGACGCATGCGTTCGTCGTGCCGACGATGATGAAGCAGATTATCGACGAGCCGCTGTTCGCCAAGAGCGATCTCTCGAGCCTGACCAATCTCGCGTACGGCGGTGCGGCGATGCCGGTGCAGGTCATCCGGCGCGCGATCGAGGTCTTTCCGAAGACCGTAGGCTTCGTGAACGCCTACGGGCAGACCGAGACCACGTCGTCGCTGACGGTGTTGGGCCCGGACGACCATCGGATCGAGGGCACCGCGGAAGAAATCGAGCTCAAGCTCAAGCGCCTGAATTCGATCGGCAAGCCGCTTCCCGACGTTGAGATCAAAGTCCGCGGCGAGGACGGGAATTTTCTCGCGACGGGCGAAGTCGGCGAAATAGTCATCCGCACCCCGCGCATCATGAAGGGTTACGCCGGCCGCGAGGACGACTCGCGCCTGCCCGACGGATGGCGCGCGACCGGCGACCTCGGCTGGCTCGACGAGGAAGGCTATGTGTTCTTCGCCGGCCGCAAGGACGACATGATTATCCGCGGCGGAGAAAATATCGCGCCCGCCGAAATCGAGGCCGTGCTGATGAGTCATCCGGCGGTCGACGAGTGTGCGGTCATCGGCGTGCCGTCGGTGGAATGGGGACAGACGATCAAAGCATTCGTCGTCGTGCGCAAGGGTCAGCAGGTCAGCCAGGCGGACCTGGCCGAGTTCTGCCGCTCGCGGCTGGCGAGCTTCAAGCGTCCTGAATCGATCGAGTTCATCGACGCGCTTCCCAAGAATCCGCTCGGCAAAATCCTGCGCAAGGACCTGCGCGCCCCCTCCGGAGGCATCTGACGCCTCGCTCCGCGAAAAAATCGCGCGCCCATCACACTCGCGCAGCGGCGTCGAGCGGCGCGCTCGAAGTTGATTTTGCCGGCGGATGCGTCAACGCGGCGATGCGATTCGCGGGCCGCCGCGCCGTCATCACGCCGGCGATGGCGGTGCGGATGCTCGAGTTGATCGAGCAGGTCGAGGACGACGACGCCGCGCGGATGCTCGCAATCACGGGCGCGGGCGCTGCGTTCTGCACCGGCTTCGATGCCGGCGTCGATCCGCGGCTGGTCGAGTCGTTGGCGGTGCTCTCCAAACCCACGGTCGCGATTATCAACGGCGACGCTTTCGACGAGGGCCTGGAACTCGCGATGGCGGCGGATATTCGAGTCGCGCTCGAGTCCGCGCGCTTCGCAATCACGCAACTGAAGCGCGAGGCGATGCCCCATTTCGGCGCAACGCAGCGGCTGCCACGACTCGTCGGCGCTGGAACCGCGCTTCGCATGATTTTGACTGGGGCGGCTCTGGGAGCGGACGAGGCGATGCGCGTCGGCCTGGTCACGTATCTGGCCGCCAGTCGCAGGGAACTCGCGCAAGTGAGCGGCCGCGTGGCCGAGGCGATTCTGAGCCGCGCTCCGCTCGCCGCGCGGCTGGTCAAGGATGCAGTCCGCAAGGGCTACGACATGACGCTGGAGCAGGGAATCAGGCTTGAGGAAGACTTGTACGCCCTGCTACAAACGACTGCCGACCGCGCCGAAGGGGTGCGCGCGTTTCTGGAGAAGCGCAAACCCCTGTTCCGCGGCAGCTGAAGTTCGCTACTTATTTCCGGGAAGGATCGGGATTCAGATATGGCTAACCAGTTGGGCAAGGTCTACATCTGCGGCAAGTGCGCTTCTCAGGTGATCGTCACCAAGGCCGGCACCGGCCAGTTGAAATGCTGCGGCGCGCCGATGGAACAAAAGAAGTAGCGACGCTGCGCGCGATCGCTGCGGCCACTACCTTGAAGGAGACCCGACCATGCTTGGCACGATCGTAATCGGAATTCTCGCGGGATGGTTGGCCGGCAAGCTGATGCGCGGCGCCGGGTTCGGCCTGATCGGCGACTTGGTGCTCGGTCTGGTCGGCGGCGTCGTCGGTGGCTGGATGTTCGGCGCGCTAAACGTGCCGGGTCCTAACGGCACGCTCGGGGCGTTGGCCGTCGCGACGATCGGCGCGGTGGTCCTGGTCTGGCTCGCTCACATGATTCGGAGCGTTTAGCGCGCCGATTTCTCATCCGCTGGCGCGGATGCGCAGCGTCTTCACCTGCGCCCGCAGCGGTTCCGGCAGCTTCACTTCCTGCGCGTCGATCCAGTTGGTCTCCAGCCGGTAGAACTCGCGCGCGGGTTCGTAAAACAGGTGCACCACGACGTCGTCGTAGTCGAGCACGATCCAGTGCGCATGCTGGAAGCCCTCGATCGCCAGCGGTCGCTGACGCTCGACCGCCATCCGCTCCTCGATGCCGCGCGCGATCGCCTGCACCTGCACGTCCGAGCGCCCGGTCGCGACGATAAAGTAGTCGGCGACCGATTTCAGATGCTCCGCTTCGAGCACGACCAGGTCGTAGGCTTTTTTTTCGAGCGCGGCTTCGGCCGCCGCAAATGCCTTCGCGATTGCTTTCAAAGGATGAATTTTCCAGCCGACGGGAATTGCGCAGCGAGGTTGCGATTGCGTTCGATGCGGGGTGGGCGGCTAAGCAGAGCGTTCCTCAGTAAAGCGCGTGGCGCTGGATGTAGTCGACCACGTCGCCCGGCAGCAGGTAGTTGATCGACTCGCCATGCTGCAGTTTATGGCGAATTTCAGTCGCTGAAATTGGAAGGAAAGTTGTTTCGACGAAGGAAAGCGTTTGTCCGCTCGAATGCACGTAGTGATCGTCTGCCTGAGTGTACCCAAAGCGTTTCAGTGCGGCAACCGAGACCCGCGCCGGCCCGGACTCCGCGCTCATTAAGCGCGTGTGAACGGCCAGATTGCTGAGCTGCACCAGCTCGTCGGGCTCCTTCCAGGTGTCGAGCTCGGCGAACTGATCGGCGCCCATCAGCACGTAGAGCGTCGCCGGCTGTCGCAGCGTCGCCAGGTAGTAGCGGACAGTGTCGATCGTGTACGAGCGTCCGCTGCGCCGAATCTCCACGTCGGACGCCATGAAGTGCCGGTTGCCCTTGGTCGCCAGCCGGACCATCGCGAGCCGATGCTCGGCGGGCGCGAGCTCACCTTCGGCCTTGTGCGGCGGCGATGCGGCCGGCACGAAGTACACCAGGTCGAGTCGCAGCGCCTCGCGCACTTCCTCGGCCGCGCGCAGATGGCCGAAATGGATCGGATTGAAACTGCCGCCGAAGAGTCCTACGCGCATGCCGGCCCGCCGCTGAAGTTTCGAGCTGTCAAGCTTGGCGCGACTCGCCTAGCCGCGAACCTGTCCGCTGCCGCGGATGACGTATTTGTAAGTCGTCAATTCGTTCAACCCCATCGGCCCCCGCGCGTGCAGGCGGTTGTTGGAAATGCCGGTCTCGGCGCCGAAGCCGAACTCGAAACCGTCGGTAAAGCGCGTCGATGCGTTCACGTAAACGGTAGCCGAATCGACTTCCCGTTCAAAGCGCGATGCGGTCGCGGCGTCGCCGGTCACGATCGCGTCGGCCAGCCGCGAGCCGTGGCGCTCGATAAACGCGAGCGCCTCGTCGAGCGAATCGACGATTTTCACGGCCAGAATCAGGTCGAGATACTCGGTGTCCCAGTCCTCTTCGGTGGCAGGACGCGCCGCGGCGACGATTTTGCGCGTGCGCTCGTCGCCGCGAATCTCGACTCCGGCCGCCGTCAGACGCGCGGCGAGCGGTGGCAGGAACTTTTCCGCGACCGCGGAATGCACCAGCAGATTCTCCATCGCGTTGCAGACCGACGGCCGCGAGCATTTCGCGTTGAAGCAAATCTCCTCGGCCATCTTGAGGTCAGCCGCGCGGTCAACGTAGGTGTGACAGAGGCCGTCGAAGTGCGGCATCAACGGCACAATCGATCCCGCGAGCGCCTCCTTGAGCGACTTGCCGCCGCGCGGAATTATCAGCTCGATCAGCTCCGGATGCCGCTTCATCACCTGGATCGTCTCGCGATCCGGATTGCCGATGAACGTCGCAGCGTCGGCGTCGAGTCCCGCGTCCTTCAGCGCGCGCGCGACGAGCCCGGCCAGGTACGCGTTGCAGTTGAGCGCCTCGCTGCCGCCGCGCAGCACCACCGCGTTGCCGGACTTGAGCGTCAGCGCCGCCGCATCCACTGTGACGTTGGGCCGCGACTCGTAGATGATTGCGATCACGCCGAGCGGCACTCTGACCTTTTCGATTCGAAGACCGTTCGGCCGCTCCCATCGCTCGATCACGGCGCCGACCGGGTCCGCCAGTTGCGCAACTTGATCGACGCCCGCGGCCATCGCCTCAACGCGCTTGGGGTCGAGCGTCAGCCGCTCGACGAACGCACCGGCGCGACCGTTCGCGCGCGCGCGCTTCAAGTCGGCGGCGTTGGCGTCCAGGATTGCGGCCTGCGACGCGCGGATTGAGCGCGCCAGCCGCGCCAGGAAATCGTTCTTCTGCGCCGTCGTCGCAAGCGCCATCCGCGGCGCGGCCACTCGCGCGCGCTGCAGCGCGGCGATCGTTTCGGTTTCGATACTCACGCGAGTTCCTTCATCAGCACGAAGTTGTCGCGATGGATAATCTCGTCGGCGACCTTGTAGCCGAGCAAGTTGGGAATCTCGGTCGAGCGCCGGCCCGCGACTTTCAGCACGTCCGCCGCCGGATAGTTTACCAGCCCGCGCCCGATTTCCACGCCGTCAGGATCGAGCAGGCTCACGCAATCGCCGCCGCCGAAGTCGCCGCGCACCTCGCGGATTCCAGAGGGCAGCAACGAGCGGCCCTTGTTGCAGAGCGCGTCGGTCGCCCCCTTGTCCAGCGCGAGCGCGCCGCTCGGACGCAGGGCGAATGCGATCCAATGCTTGCGACTT